>DASVAI010000485.1:0-27458 GCA_036376445.1 Acidobacteriaceae bacterium | reverse complement strand
GGTTCGCTGGCCGCCGCACGCTCTGGGCGCTCCTGCGGGCGCTCTCCGCCACGGCGTCTGCGGCCGCTTTCGACGCGCTCCTTGCGGGCGCCGCCCTGCTGCACATCGGTGTACTCTTCGGAGTCTTCCTGCTCTTCCAGGAAGTCGGTCACGTAAAGGAAGGCATCGCGCTCCAGGCCCAGGTCAACGAATGCTGACTGCATGCCGGGAAGCACGCGCGTTACTTTGCCTTTGTAAATCGATCCGGCGAGCGTGTATTCGTTCTCACGCTCGTAATAGATCTCTGTGAGTTGTTCGTCCTCAACAATTGCCAGCCGCGTCTCATGCGGCGTGCTCGAAATCAAAATCTCTTTCGCCATACTGCCTCTTTCTTGCCCGGAGCGCTTTCCGCTCGGGGCTGCAGACGAGGCAGATCAGAACGGGAAGTTCCCCGTTCCCAGAACTCCAAACCGGAGTGCCGGACCGGACGACGGGCAAGACAAGTGCAGACGAGGGAGAGCCCACTCGATTCCATGAGCCGGCCGGGGCAACCTGCCATCACGCCTGTGCCGGCCTGACAAATCAACGATTGTATTGGGGCTTTCCACGCGCAGAGAGTTTGTGACCGCTCGTACCCGATTGTGGGGCGGGGTCGTTCCCCGTCTCTGCGTCTTCATTCCTGATCCTGCCCGGCCCGGTGATCCACCTGGCCGGCTTTCAAAAATTCCTGCAAAATCTCTTCCCGGCGCTACCTCCGATTCCGGCCGGCAGGCGCCGTACAACATGTCCCTAGTTCACGAACCGGTTCATCCGGACATTCATCACCATGCCCAGAGCAAGGAACGTGAACAGTACCGAAGAACCGCCGTAGCTCATCAGCGGCAGCGGTATCCCGGTGACGGGCATCAGCCCCACGACCATTCCCACATTGACGGCTATCTGAAAGATGAGCACTGCGACGACGCCCATGATCAGCAGGGTGCCAGAGAGGTCTGCGGCTGTCTGAGCGTTCTGTATCAAACGCATCAGTATGAAGAAGTATAGCAGCAGGACGAATACGGCTCCTATAAACCCGTGCTCCTCGCTCCATGCGGCAAAGATGAAATCCGTGTACGGAATCGGCAGGAAGTCGCCCTGCGTCTGCGTACCCTTGGCGACACCCCGGCCCCATACACCCCCGTCACCCACAGCGATCAGCGACTGCCGGATCTGATAGCCCGATCCCCTCGGGTCCTCCTCCGGCGAAAGAAAGCTCGTCAGCCGGGCCTTCTGGTAAGGCTTCAACCCCGCCCGCCAGACCGGCACAATCAGGATCAGCCCGGCGCATGCGATGATCAGCGCCTTCTTCCATCCGATCCCACCGAGGAAGAGCCCGATCAGCAGCACCGGCAGGTACGTCAGCGATGTGCCCAGGTCGGGCTGCTTCAGCACCAGCGCCATCGGCAGGCCAACCATCAGGAATGCCTTCCCGACGTCCTTCCAGTCCAGGTCTTTCCCCCCGAGATTTGCAAAGTAGCGCGCCACCGCCACAATCAGCACCAGCTTCACCCACTCCGACGGCTGAAAGTGAATCGCCCCGACGCGAATCCAGCGTCGAGCGCCCAGCACCTTCTGCCCGGCGACCAGCACGACCACCAGTGACACAATGCAGAACCCATAAATCCAGTGCACCACATCAATCAGCATGTGGTAGTCAATGAACGAGAGCAGCAGCATCGCCGCCGTCCCGCCGACCAGCCACAACACCTGCTTGCTCTCAAATCCGTGGAACTTGGTATTCAGCGTCGCCGAATAAATCTCCAGCACGCTCAGCGCCGACAGCAGAAACACGAGTCCGATCAGCACCCAGTCGAAATCGCGCAATCGCAAGAATCGCTGCATGGTTACGGTCTTCCTCCGGGAGCGGCCAGCCGGGCCACCTCCTTCAATCTTCCGTTCTCCACAAAGAAGTGCCCTGCCCGCGCCGAAGCCGGAAGCTGCGCGGACTCGCGGAGCGCCTTCTTTACCGGCCTGCCACCCATCACATCTGGCGCATCCGGATTGGACCAGATCGCCCCCACCTCAGTCGGCTTCCCGGGTGCAGACTTCTTCGGAGCAGTATCCGCGCTCGGTTGCACGCTCGGCTCTGGCGAAGTGGGCTGCGTCTCCACCTGCAGAACGTTATGGTCCAATCGCCGCTGCTTATCGACATACGCCTGGATCACCTGCGCGGCGAGCTTTGCGGACCCCGCGCCCCAGCCGCCATGCTCCCACAGCACAACAACAACAATGTCAGGATTCCGACGCGGCGCCACGCCGACGAACCATGCATTCGCGCGCGAAGCCACGTCCTTTGAAACCGCTTTGGCGCCGAAGCTGTGGTTCACAACCTGCGCCGTACCCGTCTTGCCCGCAAAGTCGATTCCTTCCAGGTGCGATGCATGTGCGGTTCCGTGCGGCGACGTCACTTCGGCCATGCCATCTGTGATCGTCTCCCAGGTCTCGGTACCGATTGGCACCGTCGCATCGCCCGTGCCCGGATACGTATCGAGAATCGCCTGCCTGTAATTCGTCGGGAGCTGGCTCTGCACCACCACATGCGGCCGTTTCATTGCGCCACCCGAGGCAACGCCGCCGATCGCGCGCGCGAGCTGCACCGGCGTCACCTGCGTGGCGCCCTGCCCGATGCCGACCGAAATCACCTCGCCCGCATACCACTTCTCGTGATAATTCCTCAGCTTCCATTCTTCCGACGGCACAACACCCGCGGCCTCATTCGGTAGATCGATTCCGGTCTTTTGCCCCAGCCCCAACGCATGCGCCCATTTTGCGATCGGCTCGATTCCCAGCCGTTCCGCCAGCGTGTAGTAGTACGTATCGCAGGAGTACGGAATCGCATTGTCGATATTCACCGCGCCATGGTGTGCGTCGCAGGCGAAGAAGCGTCCGTAGAAGGTCGCGCCGCCCGTGCAGTTCACTTTCAGATTTTGCGCGACATGCTCCTGCAACCCGGCTACCGACATGATCAGC
Organism: Acidobacteriaceae bacterium; assembly: GCA_036376445.1. Taxonomy (GTDB): domain Bacteria; phylum Acidobacteriota; class Terriglobia; order Terriglobales; family Acidobacteriaceae; genus KBS-83. The sequence goes on along the minus strand of DASVAI010000485.1, from coordinate 24,470 downwards.
TTGAATGTGGAGCCCGGCGCCAACTGATCCTGGATCGCCTTGTCCATCAGCGGATGATTCGGATCAGTAATGAGCTTTGCCCAGGTGTCGCGCTGCACGTGCACGGCGAAGTCATTCGGATCGAAAGAAGGATGGCTCACCAGCGCCAGAACTTCGCCGGTGTGCGGGTCCATCGCGATCACCGCCCCGTTCCTGTCGCCCAGCGCAAGCTCTGCAGCTCTCTGGATATCGAGATCTACGGTCAGCTTCAGGTCCTTGCCGGGGATGGCGCTCTCATAACCCAGCCGCCCCACCTCGCGACCGTGGCTGTCCACCAGCACATCGCGCGAGCCGTCGGTGCCGCGCAGCAGCGCATCGTAGCTCTCTTCCACGCCCGACCGTCCCACCACATCGCCCGGCTCGTAATACGCGTAGCGCGACTGGTTGAGCATCTCCTCGCTCACTTCGCCCGTATAGCCGATAAGTGCCGCGGCAAAGCCGCCACGCGGATAGAGCCGCCGCTGCTCATCGATCGTCTCCAGTTCCGGCAGCTCATCGCGATGCGCTTCGATGAACTCCTTCTCATCGGGAGTGATATCGGTCTTCAGCGGAATCAGTTGATACTTCGGGCCGCCGCGATAGCGATTCAGGGTCGCGCGAATCTGATCAACCGTCATGTGCAGCCCGCGCGCAATCTTTGGCAGGTCATCCTGCATGCTCTGTGTCTGGTCCGGCACCAGAAAGCACGACACAGAAGGATAGTTGTCCACCAGCAGCCGGCCCTCGCGATCGAACAGACGCCCGCGTGGCGCAAGGATCGGCACCTTGCGGACGCGGTTTGCCTCCGCCAGCTCGCGATAGTTGGTCGCGCCCAGAATCTGCAGCCGCCATAGCCCGGTGATCAGCACAGCGAGCACCGCGACAATGAGATACTGCACCACCGTCAATTTGAGCGCCGGAACCTTGTCTTCGCGCATTCCGCTCATGCTCGCCTCAATCCCGCAGTCTGGTGCGATCGAGCACTGCGAATAGCACCAGGCCCAGCGCAACGTTAATCGCTGACCGGATGATCTGGTGCATCCAACTCCACGCCAGCGGCTCCGCAATCAGGTGGCGCACGATAATCAGGTACAGAAAGCCGTCCAGCAGCGTGAACCCGAAGATCATCAGGACACGAGTGGCCGGGTTGTCCACGTCGATCCTTAGTCCGATCGACGCCGCCAGAAAGCCGATAATGGTATTCGCGATACCGTGAATGCCGATCGGCCGATGTATCACGCCGTCCTGCAGTAGACCGACAATCGCGCCGGTCACGGTGCCGAAAATCGGGCTGCGCCGCGAGAACGAGAAGTAAATGACGACCAGCAGCGGCAGGTCGAAAACATCAAGGCGCGGATAACGCAGAGGAAGGTACGCCTGCAGGAAAACTGCCAGCAGCGGCACCGCCAGCATGATAGGCCACGGGAACTGCTGCTCATCGAGCTCCCGGCGCGAGCTTGCCATCAGGACAGGCATTACTGGTGCTGCTCCCTCGGGGTGCTCCCTGTTGCGCTGGATACCGGGGCAATCGCCGCGCTCGTCTTTTCAGGTCCCATCAGCGGCTTGTCTGGTCCGGTGGCTGTTCCAGGAATGATGAAACTCTCCTGATTCGTGCGCGACACGGGTTTTGTTTCCTCAGCCGGCCTGCTCCCATCCGTACTGGAAATCGGCTTTTTGACCCGCTTCGGAGCCGCTCCCTCGTTCAACAGCTCATTCGTCCGCGTCGAAGATGTGATCACCGGCGGCTTGCCCGGCGTCATCTGCGATGCCGGTGGCGCCGCTCCGGGCGAGAACCGGTCCGGGTGAGCAGCGGTGAGCGGCTTCAATGGGCGATCGTCCGGATTGCCCGTCTTGGTCGGGTCCGCGGGCGGCGCATTGGGGTCCTGTAACCCAGGGAGCTTCTCTGCCAGGATGTCGGATGCGCGCTGCATCTCTACTTCCTCTGCCCCGGCGGCTTCGCTCTTCGCCAGATCGCGCTGTATCGCGGCCGGCAATTGATCCGTCGTCTGCGTTACAACCAGCACTTCATCCAGGTGCTGCAGGTTCGCCGCGGGCTTCAGCACAATGTCCACATAGGGCTCGCGGTCTGGATCACTGCTCACCTTCAGAACCGTGCCAACCGCGAGTCCACGAGGGAAGATCTGATCCCCTCCGCTCGTGATCACCTTCTCGCCTGGCTTCACGCGGTCGTCGGGTAACACGTTAATAATCTGTGGCTGCCCGTAAGCATTGCCGCGCAGCACGCCGCGCATGCGCGTCTTCTCCAGCAGCACGCCGGCCCCGCTCGTCTGGTCGTTGATCTCCAGCACCTGCGAAGTATGCGGAAAGACCTCCACCAGCTTGCCGACGATGCCATCCGGAGTAATCACCGGCTGGTCTCGCTTTAGTCCGTCCTTGGATCCTTTGTCGATGGTCAGAATGCGCGACTGATCGCTGCCGCCTGTACCGATCACCTGGGCCGGCACAGTGGCGTAGATGTACTTCTGCCGGAAGCCCAGCAGTTCCTGCAAACGCTGTCCCTGCTTTGCATCTTCGAGGATCGCGGCCTGTTCCAGCCGAAGCTGCTCCAGCTGCGCGCGCAGCGCCTGATTCTCTTCGCGGGTATTGCGCAGGTCGATGTAGTTACCCCAGAAGCCGCGCACGCCATGACCGGTGTGCGACATCACCTTCTCCGGCGGCGACATCATGGCGACTACCCAGTACCGCAGCAGCCGTACGCCCCTGCCGTCGCTTCCCTTCGCCGCAGGGGTTCGCACCTGCACCGCCAGCCCCAGGAACTGCGCCAGGAGCACGACGGAGAGGACCATGATGTTCTTGTAACGCTCGAAGAAGGTTCCCATGGTCCATCACTTCCAATGGTGCAGCGTGTCCACTCCGCGTCCGCGATTCTCTGGGTCTCCAGTGCGGACTACTCGATCTTGATCTTGCGCAGCAGCCGGAAGTCCGAGAGCATCTTGCCCGTACCCAGCACCACGGACTTCAGAGGATCGTCCGCAATCGAGACCGGCAAACCAGTCTCTTCGCGAATGCGCTTGTCTAGGTTCTTGATCAGCGCGCCTCCGCCGGTCAACACGATGCCGCGATCGCTGATGTCGGCAGAGAGCTCCGGCGGCGTACGTTCCAGCGCCACGCGGATCGCATTCAAAATCACCGCCACACATTCCGACAGCGCTTCACGGATCTCCGAATCGTCGATCGTGATCGTCTTGGGCACGCCCTCAATCAGGTTCCGGCCCTTGATCTCCATCTGCAGCGGCTTCTCCAGCGGATAAGCAGAACCGATCTCAATCTTGATCTGCTCCGCCGTGCGTTCGCCGATCAGCAGGTTGTACTTGCGCTTGAGGTAGTTCATCACCGCCTCATCAATCTGGTTGCCCGCCATGCGCACCGAGCGCGAGTACACGATTCCGGAAAGTGAAATGACCGCGATATCCGTCGTCCCGCCGCCAATATCCACCACCATATTGCCGCTCGGCTCGGTGATGGGCAGCCCGGCGCCGATCGCGGCCACCATCGCCTGCTCCACCAGGAAAACCTCGCTCGCCTTCGCGCGATACGCGGAGTCCTCCACCGCGCGCTTTTCCACCTGTGTAATCTCCGACGGCACCCCGATCACGATCCGCGGATGCACCAGCATCTTGCGGTTGTGTGCCTTGCGGATGAAGTAGTTCAGCATCTTCTCGGTGACCTTGAAGTCCGCGATCACGCCGTCCTTCATCGGCTTAATGGCGACAATGTTTCCCGGCGTCCGGCCCAGCATCTCCTTGGCTTCAATGCCGACCGCCTCGATCTCCCCCGTGTTCTTGTTGATCGCGACAATTGACGGTTCGTTAACTACAACCCCCTTACCTCGGGCATACACCAAAGTGTTTGCCGTACCCAGATCGATTGCCAGATCCGAGGAGAATACGCTGAAGAGCGATCGCATCCCATGGGATCGCGAAGAACGTGAGTGGAATCCGTTACTTGGCATCTGGACGGCCTGTCTGGTCTTCCTTGAGGGGAAATCTATAGGGGATTGTAAGGGAGCGAAAAAGAACGCGCCTATGACACAAAGGTGGTTCCCGCAAAGTCAACCTCCGGGTTACCAGCCCCCAATCGTCATCTCGGCTCCCGATTTGATATCGCACATTGCGGATCGATACTTCATTTTATTCCCTATTTGGAACCGAAAATAACGCCCTTCCCAGTCCTGCGCAATAGCGCGATCGGTAACTGACTCACAAACAGCACTCCGACGTCGCCCCCGGACCCGAGACGTCGAAAGCAGGTGCCCACCCGGGCGGGCGCTATCATCGACTTCCATGGACGCGAAGGCCGTAGTTCTGACCGCCGATCAGGTGCTTCGTGTCTTCCATCACGACGAAATCTACCTATTCCTCGGCGCGGCTTTCACAACTGTCGGGATCGTCGCCGGCGCCGTCTCGTTCTTCGGCCGGAAATTTGACCCGCTGCTCCTGTGGCTGGCGCTCTTTGCGATCCTCTACGGCAATCGGCTCTGGCTGCAGACCGGCCTGCTTGCTCTGATCGTGCCGGACAGCCTCTTCTTTCGCACTCTGCGCGAATCCTCGAACTACCTGGTCCCCATCCCCGGCTTCTTCTTCTTTCGCAGCGGAGGTTACCTGGGCCGGATTGGCGGGTTCTTGGTGTATCCCTTTGCCGCCATCATGGCGTCGCTCGTGGCGGGAGTCTTCATCTTTGGCCCGCATCCCGCCTTCGCCCACATCAACAATGTGACGGTAGTGATTGCGCTTCTCATCTTGGCCTTCTACTTTCTGCGCTTCGGCGAGCGAGGCCGGGAGTTCCGCGTCATCCGTTTCGGGCTTCTCTCCTTCATCCTGCTGGCTTTATGGGATAACACGGGCGGCGCCATCTTCGCCATAGACAGATTAGAACCCTTCGGGTTTCTCATCTTCCTCGCGGCCCTCGGATATGTAGCAGTCAAGCGCAACCTCGACCGGGACGCGCAGCTCATGGCAGTTAAGAAGGAGCTGGATGTCGCCGAGCAGATTCAGCGGTCCATCCTGCCCCATGCATTTCCCGAGTCCGCCGATTTTCGAGTCGCTGCACGATACCTGCCCATGCGAACCGTAGCCGGAGATTTCTACGATTTCCTGCCGACGAGCGACCGCGAGGCTGGATTGCTCATCGCCGACGTCTCCGGGCACGGAGTGCCTGCCGCACTGATTGCCTGCATGGTTAAGCTCGCCGCAGCCTCGCAGAAAGACAATGCTGCCGATCCGGCGGCTTTCCTCGCCGGGATGAACAGCGTCCTCTGCGGGAATACACAGAGCCAGTTTGTCACTGCTGCTTACCTCCATCTGAACGCCCGGGCGGCTGAAATACGCTACGCCGCCGCTGCCCATCCTCCTGCGCTCCTGATGCGCGACGGCAACGTAAGAGAACTGATCGAAAACGGACTCATGCTCGGCGTCTTTGATACCGCCACATATGCCATGGTCGTGCACCCGCTTCAGCCTGGCGATCGAATTCTCCTGTACACCGATGGCGTCGTCGAAGCCGCTAACATCCGGCGGGAAGAGTTCGGCAGCGAACGGCTTTCATCCCTCTTGCACGAGGGGCAGCATCTCTCGCACCATGCCCTGGCCGATCTCATTCTGGACCGCGTGCGGGCATGGTCCGCAATCCAGGAAGACGACCTCACAGTGCTGGTCTGCGACTATCGGCCGGCCTCAGCCTGATCCGAAGCTTAGCTTCGACTGCTCACCTGGATAGGTCACCGATGCGCCTTCGACGTGAGCCCACGGATGCATCGCCATCGGAGTCGCGCGCGTCGCGCTCGCGATCTCCATTACGGGCACGCCCCGCGCCAGCAGCGCATCCGCAATCAGTGAGCGATGGCAGCGCCACGGCACCGCCTCCGCGCACATCACCGCTGTGGGTTCCTGTTCCGCCAGCTCGAGCAGCCTCTCCAATGCCTTTTGAAACTCTTCTGTCTGCATGTAATCCGCGTAGCCGCGAAAGCTCTCATTCCGCCACCCGGTGTTGATCGAATCCTTCCGCGGATGCCGCAGACCGCCGAGCGCCGGCATATGGGTGTAGTGGAGGCTTCGGTTGTCCAACGATCTTGCCAGCTCTTCGCGATTGAACTGCGGATTATGCCGCGAGCGCGGCACCGTGCGCACATCTGCAAGGCGGCACACGCCGTGCGCCTGCAGCATCTCCAGGAACTCATCGATGGAATGAGTCGAATGGCCGATGGTGAAAATGCCCCGCTTCATGGTTTGAATGCAAATGCTCCGCCGCGTATTCATCAAAGATATGCCGCGTGCGGACCGCAACAAAGGTGATCTGGCTTTTTGCGGAGAAAAGAAAGCACGCTCCCGTAGGAACGTGCCTTGAATGCCATGATGATTCGTCACACCTTAGCTGGCGGGACGCACTTAACTGACTTCACGATCCCGTCTATCGATAACACCGCGGGAAGGGGTCGTGCTGCTGACTCCGATGCGCTCCGTTTCGACATCTCGTCCGATGTCTCTGACACGTTCACGCTCAACGTCCGTCCCATCGGTATCGACCCCGTGCGTGCTCACCGACTTCTCACCCGAAGAAGAAATGTCCTCCGCACCGGTCGCCTTCAGGATGTCCTTGGCGCGCGAGACCTCATTCGACGACTCGCAATGCACCGATAGCAGAATGCCGCCGTCCTTCACGCGGCCTTCATATCGCTTTGCTTCGTACTCCGGAATCCCAAGTCCGACGAGCGCTCCAACGATCCCGCCGACAACTCCGCCAGCACCAACACCTGCGAGCGTAGCCATGATGGGACCCGCTGCAATGAGCGGACCAACGCCAGGAATTGCCAGTGCGCCAATACCCGCCAGCAATCCGAGTGTTCCGCCAACTGCCCCGCCTACCGCACCGCCGGTAGTCGCGGCCTCAGGCGCCTTGGTGTTCTTCTCTGTTGCGAAATCCTTGGACCCCTGACGATCCGACATCAGAACTGATATGTCCTGATTTGAAAAACCTGCTGCTGTCAACTGATCCACAGCGCGCTCTGCTGCCGCTCTGGTCGTGTAAATGCCGAATGCTGCCGTGTTTTTACCTGCCATGAAATCCTCCCTGCGATATCTATCTGGGAAACCGCAGTAGCTATTGCTTCACTGTGAGTTGATTGGTGACCTTGTCCGGGCCGCCGGCGACTTCTGCTGCCTTCGATGCGATGGCCGACTTCTCGTCCTCAGAATGCACGGGGCCCTTCAGCGTTACCATCCCGTCTTTCGTGATGATCTTTACGTTGTGACCATACGTGGATAGCGACTTGTCTGCGATTAGCGATTGTCGGATCTTCTTCGTCAGCATGCGGTCGGAAGTCGCCTCCGATTGCTGATCTGCGGTGTGGGTATGGGCCTTGTTCTTCGCAGAGTTATCCGGTGTGGTTGTCTGTGCGCTGCTCTGGTCCTGGCACAACGCCGCGGTAGGCAGCGCCATCAGGCAGGCGCAGCCCAGGCATGTGTAGAGCTGAACTGTTCGAATTTTTCTTCCAATCGATCTCACGTTATTTGTCCTCGGTAAGCTGATGTCGCACACTACTTTCCTCTTCCTCCTGTTGCGATGAAAAGGAAAGTTATGGAAGTGAGCGAAGAATGAGAGAGCCCTCGAATTTCGAATGCTCATACCATCGCTTGCATATAAGAAGCACAGCCGGGATAGCGGGTTGTGGCCCGCGAACGAATAGCCGAGATATCTATCAACCGCGGTTGCATTATCTACATGGAAGTAGTTATGCCGTGAATATCTATCCTTGCCGGGAAGCAACCCTTCGAGGATGATTCAGAGCTTGATGAGAGTTGCGCGCGCTCACCGATGACACGGATCTTCTAATTTCTGCTTCAGCAACAGCAGCAGCTCACGCCCTGCCACGCCGACCTGCCCTCCTGCACCAGAAATGGCAGCGCCACCAGAGCGGCTACCGGATCGATCCACGACACGTGCCAGAGCGCATTGATCAGAACGCCGGCCAGCGCCGTAAGCGCCAGGTAGGCGCACGTCGCCGACTGGACCGCATCGGCCGCCAGCGCAGCATTTCCGCTCCGCCGCGCCTCTCGCCGCTTTAACGTGGACAGCATCGGCATGACGATCAGGGCAGCGATGGTGATGGCGGCGCCAGTGAATGTTGTCTCCGGGCGATATCCCCGAATCAAGGAAGCCGCTGCAATCGCTGTGACTGCTGCTGCCAGCAGATAGAGCAGCACCGCAGCGGCGCGGCCTGCCTTGCGCTCGGAAATGCGGACCACAGGGACAAACTGCAGCAGCACCACCGATGCCGAGACCAGCTCAATCAAACTGTCAGACCCGAAGGCCAGGAGGGCCGGGCTGTGCGCCGTCGCGGCCGCATACAGCGCCACACCGCACTCCACCAGCATCCACACGATCGTGACGGCCTGTAGCCAGACGATCCGAGAATGGGACGCCGATGGCTCTGCGGCCGCGCCGAGCTGAACGAATTCCGCCACTGCCTCATCATAGAACTGGCACACCAGCCGCGTGACACCCTGCCTTCCGAGCAGGCACACTAACCGGTGAGCTGGAGGTATCGTCATGGACTGGACACCGGGCGGGCTCAGCGGAGACATCGAAGACCGGCGCAGTGAAGGCGGCGGTGGCATCGGCTTTGGCGGCGGGCGGGGCCTGGGCATCGGCGGCCTGCTGATCTTGCTGGTAATCAGCCTCATCACCGGACGCAACTTCATTGGCGCTTACCTACTCGGCAACTCCGGCGCCGTGCAGCAGCAGGCGGCGCCTCCAGCGCCGGACGAACAGCGATCAGCACAGCTTGTTTCTTTCGTACTCGACGACGCGCAGAAGACATGGACCGAAATCCTGCCCGGCTATCGCCACGCCAAGCTCGTTCTCTTCCGCAACGCGACCTACTCTGGCTGCGGATCCGCTCGCGCAGCTACCGGTCCCTTCTATTGCCCACAGGACGAGAAAGTCTATATCGATCTCGGCTTCTGGAACGACCTGCGCCAATTCGGCGCATCCGGCGACTTTGCGCAGGCCTACGTGATCGCTCACGAGATCGGCCATCACGTACAGAAGCTCGTCGGCACCGAGGCCAAAGTAGAACAGCTCCGCGCTTACAACCCGCAGGCCGGCAACCGCCTCTCGGTCGCGCTCGAATTACAGGCGGACTGCTACGCGGGCGTGTGGGCGCATAGCGGCGAACAGCGCAACATCATCCACACCGACGATGTCCGCCAGGGACTCCAGGCCGCTGCCGCAGTGGGTGACGATCACCTGCAGAAGATGACGCAGGGCTACATCGCGCCAGACAGCTTCACTCACGGCACCTCGCAGCAGCGCATGGACTGGTTTGAACGCGGACTCCAGAACGGCGACATGCGCGCCTGCAATACCTTCGGCAGCGCCGATTCGCAATAGCGGCTATACCGCGCGCAGCAGCCGCGCCGGCAGAAAGAGCAGCGCAGTCACAAACTCCAGCATGCCATGCACCGCAATGCCCAGCAGCCGGAATGGCAGCAGCACCAGCCACACCAGCGGATACAGCACGAGCGCCAGCAGAGCCGCCGGCCAGCAAAGAATAAAGAGCAGGCACCAGAGAAGAAACTTAATCACGACGGCCCCACCTCCTTTTGAAAGGCTACGCCGGGCCGGCGCTAAAAGTTCCCGCCGGCGGCCCCGATTAGCCGTTCTACTCATCCGTCGGCTATTCTCTTCTGTTTGGCAATTCCCTCCCCTCCAAGGACAGTCGATGGCATCCGCAAAAACCTATGGCAACCTGATCGGCGGGAAGTTCGTTCCCGCGAAGAGCGGCAAGACTTTTGAAAACCTCAACCCCGCGGATACCAGCGACGTCGTTGGCGTCTTCGCGTCCTCCGATGCAGCCGACGTGGACGCCGCTGTTCAGGCCGCGGCAAAGTCCTACGAGAGCTGGCGGCTGGTCCCCGCGCCCAAGCGAGCCGAGATTCTCTACCGCACCGGCGAGCTGCTGATGAAGCGTAAGGAAGAGTTCGCCCGCGACATGACGCGCGAGATGGGGAAGGTCCTGAGCGAAACGCGCGGCGACGTGCAGGAAGCGATCGACACCGCTTTCTACATGGCCGGCGAAGGGCGGCGCCTCTTCGGCCAGACCACGCCCTCCGAGCTGCAAAATAAGTTCGCGATGTCGGTCCGCATGCCTGTCGGCGTCTGCGGCATGATTGCGCCGTGGAACTTCCCCATGGCGATCCCCTCGTGGAAGCTCTTCCCGGCGCTGGTCTGCGGCAATACCTGCGTCATCAAGCCCGCGGAGGACACGCCGCTCTCCACCTTCCATCTCGTCGAAACACTCATGGAAGCGGGCCTACCGGACGGGGTCGTCAACATCGTCACCGGCTTCGGGCCGGAAGCAGGTGCGCCTCTGGTCGAACATCCGAAGGTCCGCGCCATTTCTTTCACTGGATCGAGCGAAGTCGGTCGCCTCGTCGGCCAGGCAGCCGCCGCCCGCTTCAAACCATGCTCGCTCGAGATGGGCGGCAAGAACGCGATGATCATCCTCGACGACGCGAACCTCGATCTCGCGCTCAACGGCGCGGTATGGGGCGCATTCGGCACCAGCGGGCAGCGCTGCACCGCCACCAGCCGCGTCATCGTGGACAAGCGCATCGCCGGCGAGTTCACCGCCCGCATTGTCGAGCGCGCGAAGAAGCTCCGCGTCGGCAATGGCCTCGACGAAAACATCGAGATGGGACCGCAGATCAACAAGCAGCAGATCGAAACCTCCACGCGCTACGTCAAAGTTGCGCAGGACGAAGGCGCATCGCTGCTCCAGGGCGGCGTGGCGCTGGCCGAGGGCGCGCACGGCAAAGGCCACTTCTTCGCGCCCACGATCTTCGGCAAAGTGAAGGAGAAAATGCGCATCGCGCAGGAAGAAGTCTTCGGCCCGGTGCTGAGCGTGATCGAGTGTGACGGCGTGGAAGACGCCATCCGCATCGCGAACGGCATCGAATACGGCCTTTCCACCGCGCTCTACTCGCGTGATGTGAACAAAGCCTTCCGCGCGATCCGAGATCTCGAAGCGGGCATCACCTACATCAACGCGCCTACGATCGGCGCGGAGGTGCACCTGCCCTTCGGCGGCGTGAAGCAGACCGGCAACGGACACCGCGAAGGCGGCACGGGCGCGCTGGATTTCTACACCACCTGGAAGTCGGTCTACATCGACTACTCCGACAAACTGCAGCGCGCCCAGATCGACAACGCGGAGTAAGCCTGCATAGAACCTCTTTGAGTCATTCAGGAGAACGCATGATCATCGGAGTGCCGAAGGAAATCAAAGACCACGAGAGCCGCGTCGGCATCACGCCCGCGGGCGTCCGCGCGCTGTCTGAAGCCGGCCACAAAGTGCTGGTCGAAACTCACGCGGGCGAGCTCTCCGCTTTCACCGACGACGACTACCAGAACGCCGGCGCGGAGATCGTCGGCTCCGCTCATGACACCTGGGGCAAGGCCGACATGGTGGTCAAGGTGAAAGAGCCGGTCGAAAAGGAATATGGCTTCTTCCGCCCGGGGCTGACGCTCTTCACTTACCTTCACTTGGCGCCGCTGCCGGCGCTCACCGATCAACTGCTCCAGAAAAAAGTAACAGGCATCGCTTACGAAACCATTCGCGACCGCAACAACGCGCTCCCGCTGCTCACGCCAATGTCCGAGGTCGCCGGTCGTATGTCCGTACAAGTCGGCGCGACCTATCTCGAAAAAGACAAAGGCGGCCGCGGCGTGCTGCTGGGCGGCGTCCCCGGCGTCCCCCCGGCGAACGTCTGCATCATCGGTGGCGGCATCGTCGGCACCAACGCCGCGAAAATTGCCCTCGGCATGGGCGCCAAGGTCACTCTCGTCGATCTCAATCTCAACCGCCTCCGCGAGCTCGACGACATCTTCAACGGCCGCGTATTTACGCTGGCCTCGAACTCCTACAACGTCGCCTACGCCACGCGGGAAGCCGACCTCGTCATCGGAGGAGTGCTGATTCCCGGCGCCGCCGCTCCGAAGATTGTGACCGCAGCTATGGTCTCCAAGATGAAAAAAGGCGCCGTTGTCGTGGATGTGGCGATCGATCAGGGAGGATGCATCGAGACCGCCAGGCCGACCACGCACAGCAATCCGTCCTATGAGGTCAACGGAGTCGTGCACTACTGTGTGACAAATATGCCGGCCGCTGTCCCGAACACCTCAACCCTCGCCCTTACGAACGCGACGTTTCCCTATGTCATGAAGATCGCGCAGATTGGTGCGAAGCAAGCTATCCTCTCCGATACGGGAACTGCCGAGGGCGTCAATACTTATGCCGGTCAACTGACCTATCAGGCCGTAGCGCAGTCACAGAGCAAGCCCTACCGGCCCGTCCGCGAACTTCTCGCCTGAAATAACAAGGGCGTGACCGCTGGCCACGCCCTCTCCTCCGCATTGAAAATACTATTGCTGAGGTTGGTCTTCCTGGTGCGGTGCGCCCGGCATGAGATGCACAGTGACCGGGTTGACCAGGCTGAACGTCAGCGGCGATTCTGCGCCAACCGTCACCTGCTGGTTTCCGGTCATGGCACCCGCTGCCGTTCCCGCGCCGGCCCCAGCCAGACCGCCAATCAGCGCACCCTTGCCACCGCCGGCAAGGCCGCCGATCAAGGCGCCTGCGCCCGCGCCGCCGCCAATAAACCCGGCCGTGCGCTTGCCCTTGCCTTTGAGTTCGCGGGTCCAGGTGCTGGAGTCGATCGGAGTAGGGCTTCCCGCGATTCGCAGACTTGTCAGCCTGAGAGAGAGCCGACCTTCACCCTTGAATTTGCCGCGCGCATTGGACGCGGTCACCGTTCCCGTCGCGGTAGAACCCGATGACACCAGCGTCTTGCCCTTCACAGTGATCGGCGAACTCACGGTCGCATCGAATGCATCGCCTTCGTTCGCTGTCTTGGAACTTATGGACTGCACCAAACGAACCGTCACCCGCGTGCCTGCCGGAATCGTGTAAGCAACCGGCTGTGGAGGAGGGGGAGCGGCTTGCGCCGGCGTAGCCGGTGTGGCATTCGGCGAACCGGGCGCTGCCGCCGGCGAACTCGAAGATGCCGCAGGCTGGCTCGCGGCAGGTTGCTCCGCATTCTGTTGCGGCTGGTTTTTGTTGCAACCGGCAACCAGGAGCAGGCCTGCCAGTGAAAACGGAAGCGCGAAGTGTGTCAGCTTGGCGTAGGTCATAGCGTTCCTAAGGATGCCACAGCCGGCGGCGAAATGGCAGGCAGTTCGTCCATCAATCGGACATCCTGTCGGCTCGCCCGGGCCTATAATCGCTTCGTTCGCGCACCGTTCGGACCGTTTGAGAGGAGTCTTGTGTTTCGTAACCGACGCGTAACCATAGCCCTGCTTGGTGGATCGCTGTCGCTGGCCGCGATTGTTCTCGTCGCCCTTAACGCCTTTAATCTGCCCTTCCTCAACCCGCATGGCACCAACGGCATCTTCCTCTTCACCGCGCTGTCCATCCTGGTCTTCCTGCTGCTGGTTGTTCTGCTGGTACTGCTCAGCCGCAACGTCCTCAAGCTCTATGCTGACGGCAGCAATCGGCTGCTCGGCTCGCGTATTCGCACCCGCCTGCTCTCCGGCGCGCTCATCCTCAGCTTTGCGCCAACCCTTTTCATGTTCCTCTTCAGCTATCTGCTGATGAACCGCTCGATCGACCGCTGGTTTTCGCAGCCGGTGGCCCAGCTCCGTGAAGATTCCACGCGCGTTGCGCTTGAGCTTTCGCTATACGCTGCGGAGAATGCGCGTGCCGAAGCAGAATCGCTCGCCAGTTCCGTCACCCTCCAGCGCAGCCTTGACCAGAAGGATACCCTCTCTGCCATCGGCGTCGTTCGCAGCCACCGCATCACTCTCTCCGGCGGCTTCGTCATCATCTACAACGACGAACAGCCGGAGGTCGAGTACGCTTTGCCGCACGATGGAGCCGCAGCGCACCCGGAGATCCGCCCATGGATGGACGAGGCCGATACCACCCGGCCGGACGCCGGCGAATCGCTGACCTCCTTTGTGCTGGCGGCTGCGCGCCGTACCGATCAGCCCGTGCTCACAGTCGGCGGAGTCGACTACGTCCTCGGCGCCGCGGCCACGCCCTCTTCCAGGCTGGTGGTCGTCGCGCTGCCCATGCCCGCCGGGTTAGCCCGTACCGTGGGAACCATTCGCTCCGGAGCGGAAAGCTACTGGCAGCTTTTCCGCGGACGCAATCGTATCCGCGGTACATACTTTCTCCTCATGCTCCTGCTTACGGTGCTCACGCTGTTTGCCAGCAGTTGGCTTGCGCTTTATCTCGCCAAACAGGTCACCCGACCCGCGGAGACTCTGGCGGAAGCCATGGATCAGATCAGCGCCGGGCACTACAGCCACCGCGTCACCCTGGGCGCGACCGAAGAATTGGGCGAGGTCATTCATTCCTTCAATGCAATGGCCGCGGACCTGGAGCAGAGCCGGGCGCTGGTCGAGAGCTCCACCGCGCAGCTCTCTGAAGCCAATCGAACGCTCGCCGACCGGCGCCGCGAGCTGGAATTGATTCTGGACACGATCCCCAGCGGTGTGGCAACCCTCGATGGCCGCCTCTCGGTGGTCCTGTCGAACCGGGCCATGCTTGATCTGATCGATCTCGATACCGGCACGGGGAACATCGAGCATGCGCTTGCCGATCTGCCGCTCGATGTTGCGTTTCCCCCTGCAATCAGCGAAGAAGTGCGTCGCCTGCTGCGGCGCAGCCAGCGCATGCGCATTGCCGGCTCTGAGATCGATTTCGCCTCCTCCGGCGGCTCGCGACGGCTTTCCGTAACCCTGGCGGTCCTTGACCAGCCGCAGCAGCGCGGCTACATCCTGGTCCTCGAGGATGTCACGGAGGTCCTGCGCGCGCAGCGCCAGGCCGCATGGAAGGAAGTCGCGCAGCGCGTTGCGCATGAAATCAAGAACCCGCTCACGCCGATTTCGCTTTCGGCGGAGCGCATCCGCCGGCACATCGATAAGCCCACGCCAGAAAGTCCGGTGATCATTCGCCACTGCAGTGAAGTGATTCTGAGCTCGGTGGAAACCGTGCGCACGCTGGTGGACCAATTCGGCGCGCTCGCGCAGTTTCCCGTCTCCTCGCCTCGTCCTGTCGACCTGAACTCGGTCGCCGATGCTGCCCTTATGATCTTTGCCGGTCGCATGGATGACATTCGCGTCGAGCGCCGCTATGCGACCGGCCTTCCGCCGGTGATGGCAGACAAGGATGCACTACGCCGCGCGCTCGCCAATCTCATCGATAACGCAGCCGAAGCGATGCAGGGTACGCTCCATCGCCAGCTAACTCTCATCACTGGCGAAAACGCTGGACGAACAATGGCGGAAATTATCGTCGCCGACACCGGCCCCGGCATTACAAGTGAAATGCGCGAGCGCCTGTTCCTGCCATACTTCTCCACCAAACAGCGCGGCACCGGGCTCGGCCTCGCTATCGCGGCAAAAATCGTGCAGGAACACCAGGGCACCATCCGCGTGGAAGAGAACACACCGGCCGGCGCGCGCTTTATCATCGAGCTGCCCTTCGCCGATATGACTGCACCGGAACATGCTTCGCCGGCGACAGCGGAGCTGCCCTCGTGAGCCACGTTCTTATCGTCGACGATGAAGCCGATATCCGCGACTCGCTCGGCGAAATCCTTACCGAGGACGGCTACGCAGTTACCACGACCGCCACTGGCTCCGAGGCCATGGTCCTGCTGCGCGACGCCACCTACGATGCCGTTCTCCTAGATATCTGGCTGCCCGATCGTGATGGCATGGACGTTCTTCAGGAGATTCGTCAGCTCGAGAGTGAGATCCGTCCGGAGGTCATCATTATCTCTGGCCACGGCACCATCGAGAGTGCCGTCCGCGCCACGAAGCTCGGCGCATTCGATTTCGTCGAAAAGCCGCTCTCACTCGAACGGACTCTCATCCTGCTCAAGAACGCCGTCGAAGCGCGCCGTCTTCGCGCCGAAAATGAGGAGTGGAAGCGTCAGCTTTCTTCGCGCGCGCGCATCTCTGGCGAGAGCGTGCCAATCAAGGCGCTGCGCCAGCAGATCAAGCTCATGGCGCCCACCAACGGCCGCGTCCTGATCTTCGGCGAATCCGGCTCCGGCAAGGAGATCATTGCGCGAGAGATTTACGCCGAGAGCCTGCGCCGCGAGGGCGTCTTCATCGAGCTGAATTGTGCGGCCATTCCCGAGGATTCGATCGAGATACAGCTCTTCGGCTACCGGCATAGCGCGGTGCCTGGCGGGCCGCCGGAGAAGCGTGGCACGCTCGAGCGCGCCAACAACGGCACTCTCTTTCTTGACGAGATTGGTGACATGAGCCTGAAGACCCAGGCCAAGGTTCTGCGCGCCATGGATGAGCAGCGCTTCACGCCCGTCGGCACATCGCAGCCCGTCAGCGTGGATGTCCGCATCATCGCCGCAACCAACAAGAACCTCGAAGACGAGATCGCCCGCGGAAATTTTCGCGAAGACCTCTTCTATCGCCTCAACGTCATCCCCTTCTACGTTCCGCCGCTGCGCGACCGCCGCGAGGACATCCCCGTTCTGGTGCGCGAATTCCTGGGCGAGTTCGGGCGCGAATACGGACGCCCCCGCATCGAAATCAGCGAGGAAGCTCTCGGCCTGCTGAAGCAGTATCAGTGGCCAGGCAATGTGCGCGAGCTGCGCAATCTCGTTGAACGCCTCGTCATCCTGAATCCGCAGGTCACGCGCATCGAGCGCAAGCACCTGCCCATGCTGGTCCACCGCGATCCCGGCCGCCTCACCGCAGATTTCAACTCACTGCAAGAAGCGCGCAATGCCTACGAGCGCGACTTCATCCTGAAGAAAGTCGACGAGTGCCACGGCAACATGAGCCGCGCCGCCGAAGCGCTGGGCCTCGACCGCACGCATCTCTACCGCAAAATGAAAGCTCTTGGTATCAGCGCACGCGAGTAGGGAACGTCATTCCTTCGACAGTTTCTTCCCCATCTCGGTCAACTGCCGACGCCAGTCCAGCGACTCCACAAAGCCGCGCGACTCCCGCCAGTTCTCCTCGACAATAACGTGCAATTCGAGAAAGACCCGGGTGCCCAGCAGCGACTCGATCTCTTTGCGGGCTGACGCGCCAATCGCCTTCAGCTTCACGCCGCCTTTGCCGATCAGGATCGCCTTCTGCCCGCCGCGCTCGCAGTAGATCGCCGCTGCAATGCTGGTGACAGGCAGCTTGCCATCCTTCCGCGGTTTCGCATCCGCCGGCGGTTCTTCATATCGCTCAATCACCACCGCGGACGCATAAGGAACCTCTTCACCCGTCTCCATCAGAATGCGCTCGCGGATCAGCTCCGCCACGAGGAAGCGTTCCGGCTGATCGGTGTACTGCTCCGGCGGATAATAGCGCTGCCCCTCAGGCAGTCGCTTCACCAGCTCAGTGGTGAGGCGATCGAGCCCATCGCGCTTGCGCGCCGAGATCGGCACCACCGCGGCAAAGTCATGCAGCGCGCTCAACCGGGAAATCAGCGGCAGCAGCTTCTCGCGCTCGATCAGGTCAATCTTGTTGATCACCAGTATCACCGGGCAGTCCAGCTTGCGCACGAGTTCCAGGGCGAACTGGTCCTCGCTTCCTGCTGTGGGATTCTTGCCTGCGGAATCCGGCAGCCGCCGTTCACGCGTCGCATCCACCATCAGCAGCACAATGTCGCGCTGCTCCAAAGCATCATGCACCTCCTGCATCATGCGGCGGTCCAGTTGGGTGCTGGGCTTGTGCACGCCCGGTGTATCCACAAACACAATCTGCGCCGCAGGATGCTTTCCCTTTTTCGCCGGAACCTCCACCACGCCCTGGATGCGAGTCCGCGTGGTCTGCGGCTTCGCTGTCACAATCGCTACCTTTTCGCCAGTCAGCGCATTCAGCAGCGTGCTTTTGCCCGCATTCGGCCGGCCGATGATGGATACAAATCCCGATCGCACTTTGGAAGGTCCTCTAATCAAAAGTCTAAGCGGCTGGTGATTCGATTGTGGAAACGCGCAGCCGCTCGACTCGCCTGTCCGTTGAAGCCACCACTTCGAAACGAGTCTTGCCCGCCATCACGACCTCTCCGGCCATCGGGATGCGCCCGGCAACTTCGCTCACCAGCCCGGCCACGGTCGTCGCTGCGTAATCGCCATCACGCAGGTCTTCATCGCCGGTTAAGGCTTCCAGCGCATCGAGCTCCAGACTGCCCGGCACGATCCATACACCGTCGCTCTCCTGCTTCGGCTGGTTGGCCTCGCTGTCGTTTTCGTGCTCGTCCGAGATAGCGCCGACGATTTCTTCCAGCAGGTCCTCGATTGTCACCAGCCCCACAACCCCGCCATATTCATCAATCACGATGCACATGTGCTGCTTTTCGCGTTGCATCTCGCGCAGCAGCTCATTCACCCGCTTGGTTTCCGGGATAAATGCCGCCGGCCGCTGCAGGCTTGCAACTGTCCGCGTCGCAGCTTCATTGTCCGGGATCTGTAACAGGTCGTGCGAGAAGACAATGCCGGTCACCGCATCGAGCGTGCCCTCATACACCGGCACACGTGAGAAGGGGCGCGTTTCCAGCATGGCCAGAAAGTCCGCAAGCGTCGTCTCGGCAGCCACGGCAAAGACGGATGGCCGCGGCGTCATCACCTCCCGGACGATTTTGTCGCCGAACTCCACCACGGAGCGCACCAGGTCGCGGTCGCTTTCCTCCAGAATGCCTTCCTCTTCACCAGCTTCAATCAGGGCATCCACCGCATCGCCGCCGTCTTCCTTGGCTTCGTCCTGCCGTGGCTGCGCCAGCGACACAATCGACAGCAGGAACTCCAGCGTCAACTCGGCGGGAAGCACGAGGATGAAACACACCCGTAGCAGCCAACGCCACTTCAGCACCCATGCGCCGCGTGTTCGCGTAAAGAAGGCATACGGCAGCAGCCGGCTGAAGATGAGCACCACCAGCACAATGCCGAGCGCCGCCTGCAGAACGCCCAGCACCGTGGGAGGCCCGACTTCGCCCTCGCGGCCAAACAGCACTGCGCCGATGACAAGCACGATGGCCGCAAGCGAAAGCTGCGACAGCACCGCCGCGCATAGAGCAAGCCGATCGCGCGAAAATCCCAGTGTCGGCTCGATCTGCTGTTCCCACACCTCCATGTTGTCTTGGAACTCGCGCGCAAGAAACTTGCCCAGCTCGGAATAAATCCGATCCACGTAAGAGGAGAGCGTGTGAATCACCAGCAGGACGATGATGACCGCTGCGTAGATCCAGATCATGCGCGTACCGCCCGGCGCCTGCTGCGGTCCGCCTGCGTTCGCTCAATCAACGCCGGCGCGAGTCCCAGCTTGCGCCGCAGACGCATCTCCTTGCGACGCATCGCTCCATCATCCGACTCGTGATCGTAGCCGGCCAGGTGCAGGAGCCCATGCAACAGCAGCACCTTGATTTCCATCTCCAGCGTCTCGTTCCGCTCGTCGGCTTGCCGAAGCGCCGTCTCCAGCGAAATCGCCAGATCGCCCACCGTCCCATTCCACGGATCGGCCACCGGAAACGACAGCACATCGGTCGCCGCATCTTTGCCGCGAAATTGCCGGTTCAGAGCGCGTATCTCGTCATCTCCTGCCAGCAGGACGCCGACATTGCCTTCCAGCCCGGTCGCCTCGATGGCGTCTCGCAAAAAGCGCGCCAGCTCGCGGCGGCGCGGGCGCATGGCCCGGGGCAGCTTCAGCTCCGTTGCAGCTTCATACACGATCATCGTTCGATCATTTCGGCCTTCAGCCCGCCACCTAAAGTGAAAGAGGAGGGCCGCTGCCCTCCTCGTCCCGTGTCTCGATTGTACGTTCTATTGCGGCTTGGCCGCCTGCGGCTGCTCGCCCTCCTGCAGCCCCAGCGGAAGTTCCGCCTGCTGGCGTCCAAAGCTGTCGTAGGCGCGAATAATCCGCTGCACCAGGTGATGGCGCACCACGTCGCCGTCCTCAAAATGGATGAAGCGGATGCCGTCCACGCCCTTCAGGATCTCCATTGCCTCCAGCAGTCCGGAGCGCCGCGGATTTGGCAGGTCGATCTGTGTGACGTCGCCCGTAATGATCGCCTTGGCATTGTTGCCCAGGCGGGTCAGGAACATCTTCATCTGCTCGCTGGTCGTGTTCTGCGCCTCGTCCATGATGATGAATGCGTCGTTCAGCGTGCGCCCGCGCATGAAAGCGAGCGGCGCTATTTCGATCACATTGCGCTCGATCATCTTGTCCACCCGCTCGTTCTCCAGCAGGTCATAGAGAGCGTCGTACAGCGGCCGAAGGTAAGGATCGATCTTCTCCTGCAGGGTCCCCGGCAGGAAGCCCAGGCGCTCGCCTGCCTCTACCGCGGGACGCACCAGTACAATCCGGCTCACCCGCTTGGCCATCAGCGCCGAGGCTGCCATCGCGACCGCCAGATACGTCTTGCCCGTGCCCGCCGGACCGATGCCGAAGACCATGTCCGACTGCTCCATCGCTTCGACATACCTCTTCTGATTCACCGAGCGCGGCTGCACCATGCGCTTGATACCGCCGCTGGAGCGCTGCCGGCCGCTCTCCACCAGCCCCTTCAGCGTCACGGTAGGATCGGCAGTCACCAGCTTCAGCATGGCGTTCAACTCGCCATTCTGCAGGGTCACGCCCGATTTTCGCAGTTGCTCGAAGTCGTTGAATATCCGCTCTACGCGAGCCACGTTCTCTTCAGCTCCGGACACATGGACGGCGTCGGAACGCAGGTCGATGCGCGTATGCAGCTTGTCTTCGAGCAATCTCAGATTTTCGTCGCGGGTCCCGAACAGGGGCTCGATGTTGGGCGTGATTTCCAGGGCTTTATTGATCAAGCGGACGAAGAACCTCCTGCAACCCCGGGCCTCGGGAGCTGCGGCTGAATGATAGGTTGAAACAGGGTGACGGAAAGAGTCGCCGAGCGGCTGTAAGGCATGGACTTGGTGCTACCCTTTGCGCGCCTGCCGCCTTGGACCATCCCTCGGATGCGCACAGACTAGCCTCTCCCCGCCGGGGCGTCAACGGGCTTTTCGTGAAATTCCGTTACGCTCTCCTCACCTGTATCTTTCGATGCTCCAGCCGCCTCTGCCGGTCCTGAAAACCAGCATGGCGCTTGATCTCCTCGCAACAGCCCTCTACCGTCGCCATTGACCCCCCTGCTGCCCGCACGATAGACTTGTATTTTGCAGAGGATGCGGCGTGAGTGCCACCGTCTGCATCGCTCCACAAACCACCAGACATCGTTCAAGGAAGCTCATGGCAAACCATGTTTCATCGCTGAAGCGCGCCCGTCAGACAGAACGCAAGACCGAGGTCAACCGCGCCAACAAAAGCCGCGTCCGCACTAGCCTGCGCGCTCTCCGCGAGGCCCTGCAGAAGGGCGAGCCCAAATCCGTCGCCGAGCAGTACCGCGCTACCGTTTCCGCTCTGGACAAGAGCGTACAAAAGGGCACGCTGCATAAGAACACCGCCTCGCGTTATAAGAGTCGGCTCAGCGCACGCGTGAAGGCCGTCTCCACCAGCAAGGCGTAAGGCCCTCCTCTGCAAATCATCAATCCGCCGGCCGAGCCATTGGTTCGGCCTTTTGCGTTTTCCTTCACGGAAGCTGGAGCGGACACGGGACTTGCCGCCTTCCCTGATCGCTCTCCAGCAGAGTTCTCCGGGTTTTCTTATTTTGCAGCCCGCTCAGTCGGCGGCGCCGGCACCGGCAGATCGTAAACCTCGATCGAGCCGCCGTTTACTACCGCCAGCCTGTTCCCGTCCGGCGACAGCGCAAAATTGCCCCCGGCGCTCACAATCGGCTTCAGCAGCATGGCAATGCGCAGGCTGCCCGTGCGGCTGTCCAGCACGCTCAACACCTGGTTCTGAACTTCCTCGTCGTTAATTGGCTCGTGCGTCGACACCGGGCGGTTCACTGACAGCCAGGAGATAGCAATCGAGCCGCCGCTCTGCGCCACGCGGAACGCCGGCCAGGTGAAGTTCGATTGCCAGCGTCCGTCCCACAGCTTCTCTCCATGCAGAGAGTACGCCGCGACGTATCGGTCGTTATGCCCCCGCGGGCAGCTCAGCACCAGCACACTCTGCGGATTCAGCACCTTCTCATTCGGCTCGCACGTAGACTCGACCTTCGCCACAGTTTCGATATCCGACGGATCGCGCTTTCCGAAAGGATGGAAGAGCACATTCCAGCTGTTGTCGTTCACCTGCTTCTCGTCAAAGAATCCGTCAATCGTGGCCGGCACATCGCCGGGCACATCCGCGTGCCCGCTCAGCATCATCTTTCGTTCATCCAGCCGTACCATGCGGACCTGCACATCCTCAGCAGGCGAGCTGCCGCCCATCATGGCAGCCTGTCTCTCTAGCCGCGCATGCTCCTCCGGAGTGTGTTTTTCGAGTTCACTCTCCATCACCAGCAGCTTCCCGTCCGGCGAGGTCTCCACCTGCTCGAGCGATGTCGGGGAGGCATACAGATTTTCCCGATGCAGGCCGCTATCCACTTCATAGAGATTGGAGTCCACACGCAGCAGCATCTTGCCGCCCTCGAGCGGCCACAAATAGCGGCTGCGGTCGTGCAGCAACCAGTCGTCTTCCGCTACTACCTTGCCCGTCGGCAGTTCCAGCACATCGGCCTGGATCACCTGGTCAAGCCCACTCGATCCCTGCTCACGCGGCAACAGGCGCGGCTCACGAAACGTGAGCAGCACATGATTGGCATCCAGAAAATCAAGGGACGACGAGCTATAGCGCGCCAGCAGGTAAAGCTTTCCAGGCGGCCGATACCCGAGTTGCTCCACGGGAATCCGCAGCGCGGGCTGCGGACCGTTCTCGTGGTCACGGGCAGACGCGCCGGGCATCGCGAAGCACAGAATTATCGCGGCGAGGCACGCTCGCCGCCAGCAGGCCGCGAACTGCGCACGGCTGGGCACGCTCTTATTGTCCTATAAATGCCCTATCCGGTGCATCGTCCCATCAGTTTGACATTGTCAGCTCAAAAACCTTCTGATATCAGTCTCGGTCGCCAAGTTGATTCAGTCCCATTGATGCAGTCTCAGGAGCCCTTCGCCACGATGCGTCTCATTTCACTCGCTCTCAGCGCGTGCCTTGCCGTGCCCCTCAGCTCATTCGCCCAGTCCGCCGTCAGCCAGCAGACCCAGGTGCAGCTCCACGGCCTTGACCCCTCGCTCCGCGACACTTCGGTCGACCCCTGCGTCAATTTCTTTCAATACGCCTGTGGAACCTGGCTGAAACGCTATCCCATTCCGCCGGACCGCTCCTCCTTCGGCATCGATACTCAGCTCACCGAGAACAACAACCTCATCCTGAAATCGATCCTCGAACACGCCGGCGACACATCCGCGCAGCGTGACGCCGACACGCAGAAGATCGGAGACTATTACGCCACCTGCATGAATACCGCGGCAATCGACAAAGCTGCTCTCACTGGGCTTGAGCCCGCTCTGCATCGCATCGACGCGCTCTCCAGCGTCAAGCAACTAGGGCCCCTGGTGGCCGAATTGCAGAATAACGGAGCACAGGCGTTATTCCGCCTGCGCAGCGAAGCGGATTACAAGGATGCGCGCCGCATGATCGCCACCGCCGCGCAGCCGCGTCTCGGTCTGCCGGAGAAGGGCTACTACCTGCGCACCGATGCAAAATCCGTCGCTTTGCGCAAACAGTACGTCGAGCACGTTGCGCGCATGTTCACGCTTGTTGGCGAGCCCGCCGATCAGGCAGCCGCCGACGCAAGTCGCGTGCTCGCCCTCGAAACCAGCCTGGCGACTGTATCGCTCAGTCCCGAGGAAATGCGCGACCCGGCCCGTCTCTATCATCCAGCGGCGCTGGTAAAGTTCCGCACGCAGCTCAGCGCCTTTGACGTCGATGCGTATCTACGCGCTCTCGGCACGCCTGCCTTCACTTCGCTCAATATCGCAACTCCCGCCTACTTCGACGGGTTGAACAAGGCCCTTGAACAGACCGATGTCGCTTCGATAAAGGCCCTGCTGCGGTGGAATCTTCTGCACGCCACACCCGGCACAGCGCTGCCCGCAGCGCTCGATAACGAACAATTCGCCTTCTATGGCAAGACGCTGCGCGGCCAGCCCGAGCAGCAGCCACGCTGGAAACGCTGCGTCGATGCCGTGGATGGCGCACTCGGGGAAGCGCTGGGCCGCGTCTATGTCGCGCGCCAGTTCACCCCGCAGGACAAGACACGCACCACAGAAATCCTGCGGGGCATCGAGTCCGCAATGGGCCGAGACATCCAGCAGCTCGACTGGATGAGCGCGCCGACCAAAGCCAAAGCCGAGCAGAAGCTCGACGACGTCACTAACAAAATCGGCTACCCCGATACGTGGCGCGACTATTCCTCACTCACCATTGCGCGCGGCGATGCCATCGGCAACGCGCGC
>DASVAI010000481.1:0-11782 GCA_036376445.1 Acidobacteriaceae bacterium | reverse complement strand
GACCTGGACGGCGAAGATGGTCACCGCCTGACCGCCCTGCCACGAACGAGGTCGAAGCAACTTCGTCGACGTTCTGCGCGCGCGGACCGCTTCGTCATGTGCTTGCCCCGTTCGGCCATGATTCTTTTCATTGGCGGAACGCTCTCGGACGTTAAATTTAGGTTAAGCTAATTTCATCTTTGCAGCGAATGTGATTCGATTGCAGAGATGAATGACGTTCGCCCTCCTCCGGTGGGCAAGGGACCGACAGAGGAGAGGAACGAATCTGTGCGCTGCGCGAGAACAATTCTTAGCTGGTTGCTGGCGGTGCTGTGCGCTGCGCCTGCGCTGCACCCGTGCGCGGCACAAGAAGGTGGCGCTGCGACTCTCCTGGATGCGCCGCCGCAAGCGCCGGGCGGTGGGTATGCAACGGCGAGTTCCCCGCCCAAGCCGGGAGAAGACGATCAGCCGCTGACAATGTTTCCGCACTCGGAGACCGCGCCATGGTTCGTGGCAGGACAGATCAACATCATCTTCCAGGCGCACCCGGGGTTTCACTCGCCTTACCAGGGACCGAACAGCTTTCGTAACGCCGGAGAGTACAAGACGTCCCTGCTGGGCACGCTGTACCTGGGATATCAGCTTGGCCGCGGCATCCGCGGCGAAACGCCGACGTGGAGCGAGCGCTACAACACGGATTTCATCGCGGATTTTGAATCGTCGGGGGGCCGGGGGCTGAGCGAGGCACTGGGGCTGGCGGGCTTTACCAATCTGGATGTGGTGCGCAATCCTAACCTTGGCTCGAAGCCATACGTGGCGCGCGTGCAGTTTCATCAGACGATCGGCTTCACGAACGAGATGACGGAAGTGGAGCGCGGACCGCTCTCGTTGGCGACCGAGGCGCCGGTGCGCCGGCTGGAGATGCGACTGGGGAAGATGTCGCTGCCGGACGTGATGGATATCAATGACGTACTGAGCGACAGCCATCAGCAGTTCACCAACTGGACGGTGGACAACAATGGCGCATGGGACTATGCGGCGGACACTCGCGGTTACACATACGCGGGTGTCGTTGAATATCAGGACCGCAACTGGGCCGCCCGGTATGTGCTGGCGGCGATGCCGGTGGTGGCGAACGGCATCGACCTGGACTGGGCCTTGAGCCGCGCACGAGGGCAGAATTGGGAATTCGAAGTGCGACGCGGTCTGCTGCGGAAACCTAAGGGCACGCAGAAGGTGCTGGCCTTTGTAAACAATGCGCACATGGGAAACTATCGCGAATCCGTACGGCGCTATGTAGACGGCATCGATGCCACGCCGGACATCCACAAGACGGAGCGATTCGGCGCGATGAAGTATGGCTTCAGTTACAACTTCGAGCAGGAACTGACGGAGCATCTGCGCGCGGCGGGGCGCTTCGGGTGGAACGAAGGGCAGCATGAGTCGTTTGCGTACACTGAGGTCGACCAGACGTTGCTATTGGGCGCTGACTACGATGGCGCGCAGTGGGGACGCAACAACGACAAGGCGGGACTTGCCTTTGTGTCGAATGCGATCAAGAAGGACCACCAGAACTATCTCGCCGCGGGTGGGCTGGGATTTCTGCTGGGCGATGGACGATTGCGCTACGGACGCGAAACGATCGAAGAAGCGTATTACAACACCCATGCATGGCGCGGATTGTATTTCGCGCTGGGGCTCTCGCACATCGATAATCCTGGATATAACAGGGACCGCGGGCCGGTATGGGTACCTTCGGTACGCTGTCACGTCGAATTTTGACGACTGGCCGTCCGGGCAGATGCGCCCGCGACGCGAGCCGTTTCATGTGCAAAAGCGACTTGTGCTTCGCTGGTCCGCAAATTGATGCGCCAACTCCGCCGGGGTACTATTTCTTGCCGGCGGAGATTGCAGTCAAGCGGCAGCCGGTTGGCATATGATTTTTGCGGTCCGATCCGCGCCGCCCTGAGGGATCCCGCTATGCGTGCCGGCTTGTTCCGTTTATTTCTCTGCCTTGTTCTGATCTGCGCCGGGCCCCTGACACTGCTGACTGGTTGCAAGCACATTCGGCATCACGCCGTGTATCTAGATTGGCACCCTCCGGATCATTCACCGGTCGAAATCGCAGGCTATAACATCTATCGATCGAGGGATGGGGAAGCCACGTTTCACAAGCTGAACACGTCTCCGGTCCGAAAACCGAAGTACGTCGACAAAACAGTTCAGAGCGGCATGACCTACCGCTACCAGGTGAAGAGCGTCGACAAGAAGGGCGTCGAGAGTGGGCCGTCGAACCAGATCACGTTGAAGGTGCCGTAGGCATGCAGTCATCCTGATGAAAAAAGCCCGCGCTGTTGCACTGCTTTGCTTTGTCGCTGAATGCGTTCGTCAGAGGCGAGTGAGGCGTCGTAGACGATCAAAGTCAGGAGCTGCAACGACTCCGGACGGCGTGCCGGGTCTCCGGGTCGCATAACAGTACAACAGGCGAATTTGCCCGAAGGCGTGCGACGGTGCGGGGCTTCCTATATGCTTTGCGCCAGACGCATCCATGATCGTCCGACCGAAAGGCAACTGGTGGTCCCTGCTGTTCGTGTGGCGGGGGGCCATGATGAAGCGCATCCTGCCGCAACTGGCGATTGTGACGGGGCTGAGCGTATTGGCGGTGTGGACGGAGGGCAACATTTTCGCCCACAAGGTGCCGCTGAACGCGACACCGTTCACGCTGGTGGGCGTGGCGCTGGCTCTGTTCCTCGGATTTCGTAACAGCTCTGCATATGATCGCTGGTGGGAAGGGCGAAGGCTGTGGGGCGGCCTGGTGAACACCACGCGATCGCTGGCGCGTCAGGCGCTGACCATGACCGGCGAGGCGAGCGGCAAGCGGGACTTCATCAACATGCTGATTGCGTTTACCGATGCCATGCGCGACCAGTTGCGCGGCGACACCTTCATCCGATCGGCCGAGCTGCTGCCGCCGATGCTGGCAGCGGAGGTGGATGGCGCGCGGTATAAGCCGGTGATTATTCTGCGAGCGATGGGCTCATGGGTGGCGGAGCGACGAAGCGATGGAGCCTTCAGCGACATTATCGAATCGGCGATCGATCGCAACCTGGTGGAGCTATCGAACATACTGGGCGGGTGCGAGCGCATTGCCTCCACTCCGGTGCCCTTCAGCTATTCGGTGATGATCCATCGCGTGGTGTACTTCTACTGCGCACTGCTGCCGTTCGGGCTGGTGGACGCGATCGCATGGATGACGCCGGCAGTGGCGCTGGCGCTGGCGTACTCGTTCATCGCGCTGGACTCGCTGGCCGGTGAACTGGAGACGCCATTCAAACGCGACGAGAACGGCCTGGCGCTGGATGCTATCTCGCTGAATATAGAGCTGAGCCTCCGGGAGATGAGCGGCGAGCCCATGGCGAAGAAGCCGCTGCAGCCGGTGGATTTTGTTCTTTACTGAGCAGGTCGGCGGTCAGCCAAAGAGCGGTCAGCTATAGGCCGGTCGGGATGACAGTGACTTGTGAGAACCAGTACGCGCCAAATCAAACTACAAGAGGGACGGCCGAAGCCGTCCCTCTTGCGATCCTGCTCTGGTGGTTTAGAGAGGCTGAACGTTCTCTGCCTGCCAGCCCTTGGGCCCCTTCACCACGTTGAACTGAACTGCCTGACCCTCTTGGAGAGTGCGGAAGCCCTGCGCCTGAATGGCGGTGTGGTGCACGAAAACATCTTCCCCGCTCTGGCGGCTGATGAATCCGAAGCCCTTGGCATCGTTAAACCACTTCACTGTTCCCTGTTCCATAGTGCAAATTCCTTTACTGCTGAGTTGTGTCGCTGAATTCAAGATCGGTCTCGGCAAGTAGAGAACTGCACTTTCAGAACTAGCAAAACCTGTCCAATTCGAACGCACGGCCAGTATACAACGGATGGTGTGGATTTCTCGATTACCTTCGTAATCCGATAGAGGTACTGCGCGCCCGGTGACTCAGTTTTCCGCAGCGATGGCGTAATAACCCTTGCGGGACTGGACCTTGAGCGCCTCGTCCCGCTGATGGCACTGGATTTCGACGCGGCGATAGGTGCCATCGGTCTTGTTGTTGATAGGGGTGTAGCTGGCGACGTACTGGGTGCGGAGCTCGTCTTCGATTTCCTGGAAGGCCGCCTCCATCTTCTTGGTGTTGCTCCCGACGTCGAAGACGCGGCCCCCGGTGGCGTCGGAGATCTGGTGCATGGCGCTGGAGCCGAAATAGTTGGAGTACACGTTGCCGTACTGGTCATACTGCTGATAGGCGCGGCGGTCAAATGCAACCAGAAAGTAGACCATTGCGTTGGCCTTCTGGGCGGCGGCGACGGCGTCCTTCACGTTGGCGCGAGAGCCCTGATCCTCGCCATCCGTGAGCAGAACGATTGCTTTGCGCCCGCTCTCTCCTGCGAGCTTGTCGTTGGATGCCTCGACGATAGCGTCGTAGAGCAGGGTGCCGCGCGGCGCCCCGGTGGGAAGCGGACCGGTAGTCACGCCGCTGACACCGGCACTGATTTCCGCCTTATCCATGTCGCGCTCGAGAGCGCTGGGATTAGATGTGTAGTCGGAGAGCAGGTTGATATCGGTATCGAAGGAGACGAGGAAGGCTTCGTCCTTCTGGCGCAGGATGCGTTTTAGGAAGGCGGCGCCGGTCTGCTGCTCCTGGGGCAGGACGTACTTCTGCGAGAGCGAAGTGTCAAAGAGTATGCCGAGCGTGAGCGGCTGATCGACCTCGGCGACAAAGTTCTTGAGCGTCTGCGGCACTTTGTCTTCAAAGACCTGGCACTCGTCGCGGGTGAGGTGCGGGATCAGCAGGTTTTTCTTGTCGCGTACATCAAAGTAGAGAGAGACGAGATTGACGTTCTGCCGGAACGTGGCGACGGAGTTGGAGGTGTCGTCATTCCCGTTGGGATCGCCGGGCATGCCCTGCGGGGCGGCGTCCGGGGAAGGCGCGGTCTGGGCGTGGAGACGCACTGCGGGCAGCGCAAGTACGGCACAGAAGAGCAGGAGGGAAAGAGCACGGGAGATCATCGTCGTCTTGGGTCGCCTCTTCCTTAGACGATAGCGCGGGGGCGGAAGTTAGAGTAGGTGTTGCCGAGGCAAAGCGGCCCCTTCTCTCTGGTAGGCTGACTGTGGACGTGTCTGGCCGCCGTGTTGGCGGTGACGGTGCTGGAGGAGTTTTGGGCGGAAAGCAGTGGGCGTGGAGTCTGGTAGCGGCAGTTCCCATGGTGGGGCTGACGATGGGAGCAGCACAGCAGAGCGGCAGCAATCCGCCGCCGGATGGTCCGGTTGCGCAGCAGCAGAGCGTGCCCGATGCGCCGGGCGCCTCCCAAAGCCAGAATGCAAATGATTTGAAGAACCTGACGCGCCAGGTGGCGCCGGGGAAGGCCTCCGCGCCGGTGGGCGATGAGAACCCGGTGCAGGCTCCTCCGTCACCCCAGACAAATGCCCCAAACCCGGATGGGCCGCCGCAAGAAGAAGCGCCGTATATTCCAAAGACCAACGAAGAGGCGCAGAAGTTCCTGGGCAACCCGACGATCCGGGTGAACACGACCTACATCCCGGTGCCGGTAACGGTGCTGGACAAGGACCATCGCCAGGTGGCAGGGCTGACCTATCGCGACTTCCGCATTTATGAGAACGGTCAGCGGCAGCACATTGCATTCTTCAGCGCGGATCCGGTACCGCTCTCGGTTGTGTTCGTGATCGACCAGAGCATGCCCAAGGACACCATGAAGAAGGTGAATGACAGCCTCTCCGCGGTTCAGGGCGGGTTCACTCCCCAGGACGAAGCGGCTGTCTTTACCTATGGCAACGGCGTTACCAAGCAGACCGACTTTACGGCAACACAGGGCGACCGCCTGCAGGCGGTGCTGCAGCGTTCGCAGAAGCAAGGAACCGAGATGGGCGGGCCGGTGCTGGGCGGGCCCATGGGAACGATGGGGCCGACGATCAACGGTAAGGCTGTGGACCCGAATGTGAACGGCACGACGCAGCCGGGATTCGACCTGAATATTCCGCGCGAAGCGCACACGCTATCTGACGCAATCCTGGCAGCAGGAAGAGAGCTGCAGAACCGGCCGCGGGAGCGGCGGCGCATCATTTACGTGATCAGCGACGGCAAGGATGTGCGATCGAAGGCAAGCGTGCGCGAGGTGATCCGCTTCCTGCAGCACAATGAGGAAACGGTGTACGGAACGATGGTAGGGGATGCGGCGACATGGGGCATCGGCTACCTGGACCGCGTACACCTGCCGCTGATTCCAGCGGAGAATGTGCTCCCGCGCTATGCCGAGGCTACCGGCGGCGTGCTGGAGTCGCAGTTCTCGTCCGACGGCATGCAGCGCAGTTTCCAGACGATTGCACGGCTGGCCCGCACGCAATACACGCTCGGCTTCTACAGTCACATTCCTTCGATCGATGGGCGCTACCGCACGCTGGATGTGCATGTGGAGCGGCCCAACCTGGATGTGAAGGCGCGGCACGGCTACTACCCGATTGCCACTTCGCAGTGATGCTGCAGATGAGCGCAGGCTCGGCGGCGGTGGCGCTGAGCCTGGCATCGGCGGCTATCTGGGGAACGAGCGATTTTGTAGGCGGCATTGCGGCGCGGCGGCTGCCCTCGCCCGCGGTGGTCACGCTGTCGCACTCACTGAGCCTGGCGCTGCTGGTTTCGCTGGCGCTGATCCACGCATCGAAGTGGCCGGATACACAGTCGGCGGTGTTTGGCCTGCTGGCGGGTGTGGCGTGCGGCACCGGCGTGATGGTGCTCTATAAAGCGTTGGCGCTAGGCGGCATGGGACTGACGGCGGCAGTGAGCGGCGTGCTGGCCGCGGTGTTGCCGGTGCTGTGGGCCTTTAGGACGGAGGGACTTCCGCGCGTGCCGCAGCTTGCGGGGATTGCACTGGCGGCAGTAGCGATCTGGATGATTGCGCGCGCTCCGGGCTCGCCGGCATCGAAGCAGGCGATCCTGCTGGGCGCGGCCTCCGGCTTGAGCTTTGGCTGCCTGTATATCTTTCTGAAGTTGGCTGGACGGGGCGGCGTGCTGTGGCCGCTGGCCTGCTCGCGCATGGCAAGTACTACGCTGGCGATCGTAATGACGTGGATCGGCGTGCGGAAGACGGGTGCGGTGCAGCACGATGCTGTGCAGGCGCTGGCGTGGCCGGGATGGGCGGTGCTGGGATTGATCGCGATCGCGGGTGTATTCGACGCGAGCGGCAACACCTTCTACACGCTGGCGACGCGGCTGGGGCGGCTGGACATTGCGGCGGTATTGAGCTCGCTGTATCCCGCGTCGACAATTCTGCTGGCGGCCGTGCTGCTGAAAGAACGCACCACGCGAAGCCAGACGGCTGGCATAGCGCTGGCGCTGGTGGCAGTGGTGCTGATCTCGGCTTAGCGATCACTGAGCATCGTGCGCAAGCTCGCCGCGCAGCGTTGTGACAGCCTGGCCGCGGAGCTTGACGCGATTGCCGGCGATGCGGAGGCGCAGCCATCCGCCGCGGGTGGAGGCCTGGTGTGCTACGACCTCCTGCTTGCCGAGTCGCGGTATCCAGTAGGGCGCCAGTGCGCAATGGGCGGAGCCGGTGACCGGATCTTCGTCGATGTGGAAGTATGGATAGAAGCAGCGGGAGACGATGTCTGCCTTGCCATTTGTGCCTGCGGCGGTGACGATGATGCCACGCAGGCCGTTCGCGGCGGAGAGCGCGGCGATCTGCTTCAGGTCCGGTTGCAGATTGCGGACGGTCGATTCGTCTTTCAATTCGATCAGATAGTCCATGCGATTGCGGCCGACGAAGACCGGGTCGGCCCCAAGCATGGAAGCGAGATTCGGCGGCGCGGCTGCCGGTTCGGCCGGCTCGGAAGGAAAATCCAATTCAATCCATGGCTGGTCATCGAGCACGAGGCGGTCCGCCGTAAGCAGGCCGCTGCGCGTGTGGAAACGCGCCTGATCGCTGGGGGCGAGCGCGCCGGTTTCCCAGAGATAATGAGCGCTGGCTAGTGTGGCGTGGCCGCAGAGGTCGACTTCGCTGCCGGGAGTGAACCAGCGGAGATCGTAACCGTCATGCTTGCTTGATCCTCGGTTGATCAAGAAGGCGGTCTCGGCGTGGTTCATCTCGATAGCGACGGATTGCATCCACGCGTCTGACACGGGCGCAGGAAGCACGCAGATACCGGCGGGATTGCCACGGTAAGGCTCGGCGGTGAAGGCATCAACGACGGCGATGGGCTGGGGCATGCGTTGATAGTAGCTAACAAGCGGTCGGCTAAAAACCGGTCAGCGTAAAACCGCTCGACGGTGAAGCACCGAGCGGCCTTTATCCGACTTGCTAGAGCTGGCTACTCAGAATTCCTGGGCGCGTATCCGCCAGATGCAGGATGAGTTCGCCGAACAGCGTGTTGGCCCACGCGAACCAGGCGCGGGTAAAGTCGGCTGCGTTGTCCTTCTGAAACGATTCGTGGAGGAAGTGCGTGCCGGCCGTGGTATCGCGCAAGGTGCGCAGGCAGATGCGCATTTCCTGATCGTCGGTGCTGGTGAAGGCGCGGAAGAGGATGGACATGGCCCAGATGTAGTTGAGGCCCTGGTGCGGCCCGCCGATTCCCTCGCCTGCCTTGCCCTGGAAGAAGTAGGGATTGTCGGGGCCGAGCACCCAGGCGCGCGTGCGCTGGTAGATCGGATCGTTGACGGCGCAGCAGCCGAGATACGGCAGCGAGAGCAGGCCGGCCGCGTTGGCGTCGTCCATCAGAAGCGTGTTGCCGTATCCGTCGACTTCGTAGGCCCAAAGTATGTCACCGCTGCTGTTCCGTGCGTGACCATGCTGCGCGAGCGCGGCTTCCACCTCGCGGGCGAGTGAGGTTGCATCGTTGGCGAGATCGGTATCGTGCAGGAGTTCGTTCGCGAGCTCCGCGAGCTGATGCAGGCTGACGACAGCGAAATCGTTCGCCGGGATAAAGAGCGGATAGATGCAGGAATCGTCGGACGGGCGAAACATTGAATAGATGAGGCCGACGGGGCGCGCGGGGTTGCCGTAGCCGGAGAGCGGCACTGTATCGGTGGGAATTGGCGAGCTGCGCTGGAAGTGATACGGGCCGCGGTCGTGCTTCCGCTGCTGCTGCCGAAAGGTCTGGATGATGCGGCGGGCCGATGCGCGCCATTGTGAATCAAATGGGCCTGTGCTCGACGTGGGGTTGCCGGTGGCCTTCCAGTAGCCGTGCGCGAGCCGGATGGTGTAGCAGAGCGAGTCGACTTCCCACTTGCGCTCGCCCACGCCGGGCAGCATGTCCGTGTCGTCGTGCACGGCCCAGGAGAGCGGCTTGTCCGACGTGGAACGCAGGAAAGCATTGGCGTAAGGATCGATGAGGATGCATCGGCTCTGGCGGCGGATGACACCTTCGATGAGCGAGGCGAGCTGCTTGTCGTCGCGCACGAAACGGAGATAGGGCCAGACCTGCGCGGAGGAATCGCGGAGCCACATGGCGTCGATGTCGCCGGTGATGACGAAGGTGTCGGGGTGGCCCTCAAAGCTGCTGGGAAAGACGGTGGTGTCGAGCGTATTGGGCAGGCAGTTCCCAAACATCAGCCGCAGCTCGGGATCGGCGATCTTTGCGCCGACGCGCGTGATTGCGGCCTCCACCGCGGGGCTGGTGAAGCGGCGATCGGCAGGCGCGGGACGCTGATGCAGGTCAGTCGGTTTGATTTGCGCGTAGAGATGGCGCGGCGTGACTGCCGCTGCCGTAACGGAAGCGGCGCCGCCCAGAAAGGCGCGGCGCGTGGTGCCCGAGTTTGTTGTCATGCTGGCAGTGAGGGCGGCGTGACTTTCTCATCCACGCCGAGCTGCTGGTTGGGTTGGTCGCCCATCGTGAAGGTGAGGGTGGCGGCACTCACGAGTTCGTCGTGATGTACCCACAGCCGATCGAGCGGCTTGCCATTGAGCGCAACGGACTGCACATATTTCTGCGAGGGACTGGTGCGCTTCGCTTCGACGGTGAGCGTCTTGCCATCGCCGAGGTTGATCGTCGCGCGCTCGAAGAGTGGTGTGCCCAGCACGTAAGTAGCGCTGACCGGATCGACCGGATAGAGGCCCAGAGCGCTCATCATGTACCAGGCGGACATCTGGCCGCAGTCTTCATTGCCAGCGAGACCGTCGGGATCGTTGTGATAGAGCGTGTCCAGGATCTGACGGATGCGCTCCTGCGTCTTCCATGGCTGGCCCGCCCAGATGTAGAGATAGGCGATGTGATGGTAGGGCTCATTGCCGTGCGCGTACTGGCCGATGAGACCGGCAATATCGGGTGGCGCATCGGCAGGCAGCTCGGAGCTCTGGTTGAAAAGAGAATCCAGTTTGGTGAGGAACGGCTCGCGGCCCCCGAATTGATCGATGAGGCCCTTCACGTCATGTTGCACGCCAAAGGTGGTTTGCCAGGCATTCGATTCGGTGTAGTCGCGCCAACGCTTTGAATGTCCCATCTCCTTGGGATCGAAAGGCGTTGCCCATTCGCCGTTGGCCAGCTTCGCGCGGACGAAGAGGGTCTTCTTATCAAAAAGATTCTGGTAATTCTGCGAGCGCTTGAGCTGGAGGGCGGCATCATCGCTGCGTCCCAATTTCTTCGCCACTTTCGCGCAGGCCCAGTCGCCATAGTCGTACTCGAGCGTCTTTGAGACGGACTCCTCTTCGAGATCGGCAGGAATGTAACCGTCCTTGCGATAGAGTCCGAGGCCGCGGTAGTTGTCGTCCATATTGCGCTTGCGCATGACTTTGTAGGCGCGCTCCCAGTCGATCCCGGGGAAGTTCTTCGCGCACGCTTCGGCCATCACGCTGGCGGAGTGATAGCCGGTCATGGTGCCGGTCTCCTCGCCCTGCAACGGCCATACAGGCATGCCCGCCGGACTCTGTTCCGCCTGGGCAATTAGGCAGTTCACCAGTGAAGGGACGCGTTCCGGCTGGACGAGCGTGTAGGCGGGATGGCAGGCGCGGAAGGTGTCCCACAGTGAGAAGGTGGAGTAGTTGTGCTCGCCCGGCGCGAGCGTGTGGACCTGGTTGTCCATGCCACGGTACTCGCCGTTCACATCGTCCATCAGCGTGGGCGCGCACATCATGTGATAGAGCCCGGTGTAGAAGATGGCCTGCTGGTCGGGCGTGGCGCCTTCAATGCGGACGCGGCCGAGCTCACTTTGCCAGGCGGTCTTGGCGCGGGCGCGCGTGGCGGCGAAGTCCCAGTCGTTCTGCTCCGCGCGCAGATTCTTGAGTGCGTTGTCCGCGCTGACCGCGGAGATGCCGCAGCGGACGAGCACCGGCTTTCCCGACGGGGGATCGAAGTGCAGCGCGGCCTGCAGCACTTTGCCCTTCGCGGTGTTGCCGCTGAATGCCTTGCGATCGGAGTAGAGCTGCGCCTTTGTGAATGGAACGGAGAACTCCATGGCGAAGTAGATCTGTCGACCATGCGCCCAGGAGTTGACGGTGCGCCCACCGGTGATGAGACGCTTCTCGGGAACGATAGTGAGCTCGGCGATCTGCACCGGGTCTTTCGGACTCTGGTAGGAGTGGAAGAGATCGACGATGAAGTGTGCGCTCTTCGCGTCCGCCGGGAAGGTGTACTGATGCAGGCCGGTGCGCTCCGTGGCGGTGAGCTCGGCGCGGACACCGGTGTCCTTCAGCAGCACGGAGTAGTATCCGGGCTCGGCGGTTTCGTCGTCGTGAGAGAAGCGCGAGCGATAACCGGCATCGGGGTTCTCGCGACTCCCGGGCTCGAGTTTGACGTCGCCGGTGCGCGGCATAACCAGTATGT
>DASVAI010000479.1:0-6643 GCA_036376445.1 Acidobacteriaceae bacterium | reverse complement strand
GACCTGGATGGTCTCGCAGTCCAGCGTCTTGGCGAAGTTGATGGTGTTGCGGATGGACTCTTTGGTTTCACCAGGCAGGCCGAGGATGAAGTCGGCATGGATGGTGAGGCCGAGGTCGTGGCAGTCCTTGGTGAAGGCGCGGGCACGCTCGACGGTGGCGCCCTTTTTGATGTTCTTGAGGATCTGGGGGTCGCCGGATTCGTAACCGACAATGAGCAGGCGGCAGCCGGCGTCCTTCATGGCCTTGAGTGTCTCGCGGTCAGTGGTGACGCGCGAGGTGCAGGACCAGGTGATGCCGAGCGGCTTTAGCTTTTCGCAGAGCTCGATGGTGCGCGCCTTCTGGATGTTGAAGGTGTCGTCGTCGAAGAAGAACTCCTTCACCTGGGGGAAGTTCTCTTTTGCCCACTTCATTTCGGCGGCGACGTCATCGGTGGAGCGCTTGCGCCAGGCGTGACCGCTGAGCGTCTGCGGCCAGAGGCAGAAGGTGCACTGCGCGGGGCAGCCGCGGGTGGAGTAGAGCGCGATGTAGGGATGCAGCAGGAAAGGGACGTTGTAGCGGGTGACGTCCATGTTCTGCTTGTAGACCTTGGTGGCCCAGGGCATTGCGTCGAGGTCTTCGAGCTGCGGACGATCGGGATTGTGCGCGATGGTTCCGTTGCCGGCGCGATAGCTGATGCCGAGGATTTCGGGCAGCGGCTTGCCGTTGGCAAACTCGACGACGGACATGTCGAACTCGCGGCGGCAAATGAAGTCGATGGCGCTGCACTCGTTGAGGGCGCGGTCGGGCGAGGTGGTGACCGGCGGGCCCACGAAGGCGATCTTAATGGACGGGTTAGCGCTCTTGATGGCCTGCGCGAGTGCATGGTCGCCGGCCCAGCCCACGGTGCTGGTGAAGAGCACCAGGAACTCGTAGTCCTTCGCGATGTTGATGGTCTCTTCCGCGGAGACGTGATGCGGCGGAGCGTCGAGGAGACGGGAGCCCTCGAGGAGACCGGCAGGATAGGCGAGCCAGACCGGGTACCAGTAGGACTCAATCTCGCGGGTCGCGGGCCAGCGGCTGCTAGCGCCGCCATCAAAGTTCTCAAACGAAGGCGGGTTCAGGAAAAGCGTCTTCAGTGGCATATTGGATAACCTCTAGTGTACCAGCGGCAAAGCCCGTTTCCGGTAAAAGATTGCACTGAGAAGGGTGCACTTTACAGCGTACGGACAGCCGACAAATCATTAGGGATGAGGGGCCTGCATGGCCCATTGTTCCACGGTGCCGAGAGAGCGTTCGAGTTGAATGCGGGCCTGCATGAGCTGGAAATCGGCATCCAGCTTATCTACATAGCGACGGCGTTCTTCGATCCGTGCTTTTTGCTCGTCGCGGGGAGTCAATGCGGTGACGTTCGGGTTACCGGGGCCGTTCTGGAGCTCGGTGAGGACGGCATCGACGTTTTCCTGTGCGTAGTCGCTCTGCAGCCGGGCGATCTTCTGCTGCGCCAGGAGCTCGACGAGGCTGTTGGAGAGCTCGCGATTCTGCTCCGCCAACTGGAGTGCGAACAGGCTGGCCTGCTCGCGGGCATGGACAGCCTCGGCGGCGGAGGCGCGTGCGCGGTCGTGCGACTGAGCATCGAAGACGGGCAGCACGAGGTTAATGCCAACGTCGAAGTTGTTGTGCTGAAAGCGTAGATAGTAATCGGCGTAGTTGTTGAACTCGGCGTAGCGGCTGTACTGGATGCCGAAGGCGATCTGGGGCCGCCAGACGACCCGGCTGTCGCCAAAGGCGATGTACTGCTTCGATTTTGCCGCGGCTTGCGTGGACGCGATGGCGGCGTTCTGCCCGGTGAGACCCTGCCTCATGTCGGCTGTGGAAGGCGTGGCCGGTGGAGGCGGAATGGAGGCCGGTTCGGGGGTGACCGACTCGTCAGTGAGGCCGGTGAGATTCGCGAGGCGCAACCGGAGAAGGCTGATGTGGTCCTGCAGATGAAGGCGGTGAAGCTCGAGCTGGGCGTTGGTGAGCTCGGCCTGGGTGACGTTCATAGAGCTGGAGAGGCCGGCGGCGTTGCGCTGGCGCTCGATCTCGACCAGGCGCTCGCCGTAGCTGTGCTGCTGATTGAGGGCCTCGAGCTCACGCTGGTCGGTATCGAGCTCGATGTAGGCGAGCGCAGTCTGGGCGACGATCTTCTCGCGGGTGTCGCGGAGGCTGGCGCGGGCGGCTTCCAGCGAAGCGCGCGCGGAGCGGATCATGTCCGGCTGCGAGAAAGAGAGCACGAGAGAGTTTGCCGTGGCGTTGACGACGGTGGGCTGGCCGACAGGGAATCCGTAGGAGTAACCGAGGCTGGAGCCGACTGCCATGGTGGGCATGTAAGCGTCCTTGGACTGCCGGACTCCTGCGGCGGCGCGGTCTACGTCGGCAGCGGCCATCTTGAGGTCGTGCGAGTTGCGCAGCGCGAGATCGACGGCGGTGTAAAAGGAGATCTGCGCTCCGGCGGGTTGCGCTGCCGTCGCTGCCAGGATGGCGGTGACAAAGATGGGCGCGGCGACTCGCGAGCAAAGAGGCACGTATGGCAAAGGCAATGTCCTGTAGTACTACAAGTCCGCTGTCGAATCAGCGGCCGGTATTGGTGGCAATCTGCCTGGTTGGATGATAGATGCTGGCGATGGCGCCTGCGGCCTGAATCTCCTGGGCGGCACCCGTTGCATCACCCTGCCGACTGAGCAATTGGGCGAGCAGGAGATGGACGCGGAAGGCGGGCTCGTCTTCGGATTTTTCCGGAGAAGCGAGGTATTCGCGCAGCAGACGGATGGCTGCCTGGGGGTCCTGATCGGCGCGGAGGAGCAGGTGCGCGGCATCGACCAAGGGCTCGCCGCGGGCGCCCTCGGCTTCGAGGCCGGAGCGGATGGCCTGCTGCATGCGCGGGATGTCGTGCTGCTTCTGATAAAAGGAGCCGAGGACCATCCAGTAATTGGCGGAGCGCGAGGAGGCGCCAACGGCATCGCGGAAGTGCTGCTCGGCGGCGGAGACGTCCTTGTTGCCGGTGGCGATGCGGCCACGGAGCTCTTCGGCCCGGGCGCGGTCGATCTCGTCGAGCCTGCGGGCGACGTCTTCCGCCTTGTCCTTACCGCCGCCCACGATGGCGGGAGCTTCGGCGTAGTACTCGCCAAGAGCGGAGAGGGCTTCCACGTTGCGGGGATCGGCGGCGACGGCCGTCTCGAACTCTGCCTTTACGCGTTTCGCGAGGCCATAGGCCCTGATAAAGGAGACGCGGTCTGCTTTTTCGCCGAGAGCGCGCCCATACCAGAGATGATTGTCGCTGCTGCTGCCATCGAGGGCGACCGCCTTCTCGCAGGCGGAGACGGCTTCGTCCCAGCGCTCCAACTGGAGGGAAAGACGGCAGAGAAGCTGGTGCGCTTCGGCATCCTGCCCGTT
Organism: Acidobacteriaceae bacterium; assembly: GCA_036376445.1. GTDB lineage: Bacteria > Acidobacteriota > Terriglobia > Terriglobales > Acidobacteriaceae > KBS-83. Next base: position 3,231 of record DASVAI010000479.1, on the reverse strand, counting down.
GGCCTGAAGGGCGGGCTGGAGCAGCGCGTAGGCGTCGTCGGCTCGTCCCTGACGCAGATCGTGAACGACATCGGTGCGGCTGGCGGGGGAGAGCGCGGCGAGGGCAACGGGCGTGAACAAAAACGCGAGTGCTAACGGAGCGATACGCATGGGTAATGGATGGATTTCTGTGCTGAATCGATTCCGCTATTGGCGCTCGATGTGTACCGGAACCCCTTCTGACAGGGGCTCGCCGTTGGTCGTGCTCAAGGCAACGGTGGCGTTTTCTGCGAGTCCGCTGAGGATCTGGACCTGGGTCAGGTTCAGCGCCCCCTTTGTGACCTGCTGACGCCGGAGCTTGCTGCCGTGCAGAATGTAGACATAATCCTTGCCGCCCTCGCTGTGCAGCCCTTCGCGCGGGATAGTGAGGACGTGATTCAGGCTTTGCTCCGTCACCGTCACCTTGACGTTCGTGTTCGGCAGCAGCTTGCCATCGGCATCGTCTACGCTGAGAAGCACCTCGCCCACATTGCGAGTGGTGTAGTTAATGATGGTTGAAGGCATGCTGAGGATTCGCCCATGCCATATACGATTCGGCAGCGCGTCCCAGACGATCGTTGCGGGCTGGCCAACGTGGAGCGCGCCGAGTTCAGGCTCGTCAAAATAGGCGCGGACCTGAAGCTTGGTAAGATCCGCCATTTGCAACAAGAGCGCGCCGGGCGTGACGTATTCGGAAACGGATACGGGAAGAGAGTAGACGGTGCCAGCAAAGGGCGCGCGCACATTCGAATCAGCAACGACGATGTTAGCGGCAGAGTACGCGGCCTGCGCCTGGTCGAGAGTTGCTTTGGCGTGGGCCATATCGGCCGGGGAGTAGCGCCCCGATTGACGCTTCTCGAGGGTTGCGAGCGCGGAGTTTGCGCCCTCCAGCCGCTGCTGCGCGGAGGAGACTTCACTCGGAGCGGCTGCGCCCTGCGAGGCGAGTTTCTGGAGGGTTGCCAGATCGTGCTGCGCCTGATCGCGGTCCATCTGTGCCTTGGCGATTTCGCCAGCGAGCGAGTAGCGTTCCTCCGCAGGGCCGCCCTGCTGCGCTGCCTGATAGTTTGCCTGGGCGCCGCGCAAGGCGGCGAGCGCACCGATGTTTTGCGCAACGGCGGTGGCATCGTCGAGGGAGAGCATGAGCTTGCCTTTCGGCACCTTATCGCCGGCTTTGACGTAAAGCTGCTTCACGGTGCTCGGGGCGGGCGCGTGCGCTTCAAAATTGTGCTGCGGCTCGACCTTGCCATTGGTGCTGTCGGTGGTGACGAGATCCTGCACGGTAGCCGTGGCGACGCGCAGCGGCAACTCCTCGCGTGTGAGCCTGCGCACGAGGAAGAAGATAATCACCAGCACAATTGCGGCGAGCGTCCACAACACCAGCGGTCTCGCTCTGCCATTTGTGAGTTTCGCCATTCGTTCTAGACCGTCGGTAAGTATATAAGACGCGGATTCTTTGCCCTTGGAGTCAGAAAGATGCGTGACGTACCGGATGCGTACAATAAAGGCATGACGACCACTGCACCGCGATATACCGATGAACATGCGCGCGCCGGGCTGGCCACGCGCTTTCCCGAGATTGAGACCTGGGAAAACCAGTTTCGCGGCTATGAAATTGTCATCGACAACCCGGAGTTCACCTCCGTGTGCCCGAAGACGGGACTGCCGGATGCCGGCGTGGTCACGCTGCGCTACATGCCGCGAGAGCGCTGCCTGGAACTGAAATCTTTCAAGGAGTATCTGTTCTGCTACCGCAACCTGGGGATCTTCCAGGAGAATGTGGTGAACCAGGTGCTGGAAGATGTGGTGAAGGCGTGCGAACCGGAGTGGGCTGAGGTGAAGGGCGACTTCCGCCCGCGCGGAGGACTTACCACGGTGGTGACGGCGCGCTGGCCGCGTCCGGCGAGTACGCGGTAGGCTTGTTTGGCTGGTTGAGCGGCGCTCTCGCGCCGGTATTGAGCGATAGATACAGCAGGTCCCTCTCTCCACCTTCGGCTACGTTCAGGTGACGAATGCTGAATGACGAGCGCCCACCGTATCGCCATGCAGCATGGGCGCTTGGTCTTTTGACTGCTCTGAACCTTTTCAACTTTATTGACCGCTACGTACTGCCGGGGGTGCAGCCGCTGGTGCAGCACGAGTTCCATGCGACGGATGAGCGCATGGGCGCGCTGACGTATGCGTTCTTCATTACATACATGATCGCAGCGCCGCTGACCGGGTGGCTGGGCGACTGGGTGCCGCGCAAGCCGCTGGTGGTGGCGGGCGCCGCCGTGTGGAGTGTGGCGACGCTGCTGACCGCAACGGTGCATACCTACGCCCAGCTTTACTTTCGGCATGCGGTGGTGGGCATCGGCGAGGCGACGTTCACGGTGTTCGCGCCGGTGATGATCGCGGATATGTATCCGGAGCGGATACGCAATAAGGGGCTGAGCATCTTCTATCTCAGCATTCCGGTGGGCGCGGCGCTGGGGTACCTGATCGCAGGGCAGCTTGGATCGCAATATGGATGGCGGATGCCGTTCCTGGTGAGTGCGGCGCCGGGGCTGGTGATTGCGGTGCTGATCCTGTTCTTTGTGCGTGAGCCCGAGCGGGGCGCGGCGGACCGGCTGAAGGCGACCCCAAGCCGGGCGACGATCGCCGGCGTGTTCCGCAATCCTGCCTACTGGACCGGGACGCTGGGGATGGCGATGCTGGTGTTTACGATGGGCGGCATCTCGGTATGGCTGCCGACGTTTCTGTCGCGCACGGAGGGCTACTCGCTGGCGCAGGCGAACCAGGTGCTGGGCGGCGTGACAGTGATTGACGGCATTCTGGGGACGGCGGTGGGAGGCTGGGTGGCGCAGCGCTGGCTGCGCACGAACCATCGCGCGCTATACCTGGTGTCGGCGTGGAGCGCGGTGCTGACGTTTCCTGCTGCTCTGATGGTGTTCTTTGGGCCGCGCTCGCTGCTGGTGCCGTCGATTTTGCTGGCGGAGTTTTTTCTCTTCCTCAACACGGGGCCGCTGAATACGGCAATTGTGAATTCGGTGTCGGCGGTGGTGCGGTCGTTTGCGATTGCGCTGAACCTGCTGTTGATTCACGCGCTGGGCGATGCGCCTTCGCCGCGGCTGATCGGCGCGATTTCGGACCGGCATGGGCTGCGGATTGGATTGGCGCTGACGCTGGTGACGCTGGTGATTTCGGCGGGGATTCTGTTTGTGGGATCGAGGTTTG
>DASVAI010000475.1:0-2372 GCA_036376445.1 Acidobacteriaceae bacterium | reverse complement strand
CCCATCCTTCGCTTTGCTCGGGATGGGGCACCACTCTTTGAGTGTTTCGCCTCGGACTTCTCAGGTCCGGATGGGCATGTCGCGATCTTGACTTTCTAAACTAAACCGTTCAGTATCGCATCTGCTTCGACTAAGTTAGTGAGGGACCTGCGCGATGATTACGGTTCGCAATCTGGTGAAGACGTTTGGCGATTTCGCGGCGGTGAAGGATATCTCCTTTGACGTGGCCCAAGGGGAGATCTTTGCGTTCCTGGGGCCGAACGGGGCGGGGAAGACAACGACGATAAAGATGCTGACCACGCTGCTGCGGCCGACGAGCGGGCGCATCGAGCTGGATGGGCTCGATCCCACGGTGAAGCAGAAGCAGGCGCGGCAGCGCTTCGGGATTGTGTTTCAGGATCCGAGCCTCGATGCCGAACAGACGGCGTGGGAGAACATGGAGTTGCACGGCGTGCTTTATCACGTGCCGCGCAAGGTGCGCGCGCAGCGGGCCGAGGAGCTGCTGAAGATTTTCGAGCTGTGGGAGCGCAAGGACGATTATGTGAAGACCTTCTCCGGCGGCATGAAGAGGCGGCTGGAGATTGCGCGCGGCTTTCTCCATACGCCGAAGATTCTGTTTCTGGATGAGCCGACGCTGGGACTGGATCCGCAGAGCCGGAATCAGCTCTGGACGCATGTGAAGCGGATCAACGAGACGGAGAAGACAACGGTCTTTCTGACGACGCACTACATGGACGAGGCGGATCGCGTGGCGCATCGCATCGCGATCATGGACCACGGCAGCATTGTGGCGCGGGGGACATCGGCGGAGCTGAAAGAGCAGACGAAGTCGGAGTCGCTGGAGGCGGCGTTCCTGGCGCTGACGGGATCGTCGCTGCGGGATGAGGGCGCGGATGCGGGCAAGGACCGTTTGCGGCAGGTGGCGCAGATGTTCCAAAGACGATGAGTGCTTGCACGGGCGGGCGCGCCTTGGGCGCGAGTGGCTGGGTTCGCTTCCTTTGGTCGCTCACGTTGGGAGTTGTGGGCGGGCGAAGCGAAATGCAGGTGCTTCGCTTTGCTCAAGGATGACAAGGGTTGTGAGGAGATAGCCGATGGGCGCGATTTACATTTTGTGGTTGCGCGAGCTGAAGCGGTATGTGCGCTCGCGGGTGCAGATTGTGGTGTCGCTGGGGCAGCCGTGTTTGTATCTGCTGGCGCTGGGATTCGGGCTGGGACCCGTATTTAAGCAGGCGGGGCATGGCAGCTATCTGCAGTTTATGGCGCCGGGCGTGGTGGGGATGACGGTTCTGTTCAGCTCGGTGTTTTCCGGCCTCGCGATGCTGTGGGACCGGCAGTTCGGCTTCCTGAAAGAGACGCTGGTGGCGCCGGTATCGCGGCTGCAGATCATGGTGGGACGCACGCTGGGCGGCGCGACGGTGGCGATGATCCAGGGAACGCTGATTCTGGTGGTCTGCCTGATCGCCGGCTTCCGGCCGCATCAGTGGCTGGCGATTCCACTGGCGTTTCTCTTTGTCATGATGATCGCGTTTGTCTTTGCGGCGCTGGGAATGGCGATCGGATCGGTGATCAAGGACATGCAGGGAATGCAACTTGTCATGAACTTCCTGGTGCTGCCCATCTTCTTTCTTTCGGGCGCGCTGTTCCCGCTGGCCAACCTGGGGCGGGTGATGAATGTGATCACGAAGCTCGATCCGCTGACATATGGAGTGGATGGGCTGCGCGGCGTTCTCATCAACAACTGGTATTTCACGCTGACGATCGATGTGGCGCTGCTGGTGGCGATTGGTGCGCTGTTCCTGAGCGCGGGCGCGTATTTGTTCTCCAGAATTGAAGCCTGAAGATGGCGAGACCACGGAGTGCGCTGGCTCACAAGAAAGTCCTGAATGCCGCGGTGGAGTTGTTTTCTGAACGCGGCATCGATGCGACCAGCATGGATGCCATTGCGGAGACCGCCGGCGTGAGCAAGGCGACCATTTACAAACACTGGCCGGACAAGGACAGTCTTTGCCTGGAAGTGATGGGCTACCTGCATGGATTGGACGAGAAGCGGCCGGCGTTTGATTCCGGCGATTTCCGCGCGGATCTGATTGCGCAACTCCAGTATCAGCCGGCGGCAGACCGGCAGGCGTTACGGGAGAGGATGACCCCGCAGATGATTGCCTACGCGTCGCGCAATGCCGCCCTGGGCACCGCTTGGCGGGCGCGGGTGATCGAGCCGGCGCGGTTGGCGTTGACGGGAATGCTGAAGAGCGGGGAGCGGCGCGGGATTCTTCGCGCGGGGCTCAATCCGGAAGCAGGCGTGGCGATGCTGCTGGGGCCGCTGATCTTCCGGCACGTCTTCAGCCGGAAGGCGGGACGCAAGGGACCCAAGG
>DASVAI010000474.1:0-5667 GCA_036376445.1 Acidobacteriaceae bacterium | reverse complement strand
GGCAACCACCACACATCCATTTCGTAACCAGCTCGCGAACATAAGGCATCACCTCGTGATCCCATTGCAGCGCTCTGCCACTCGCAATGCGGTCAAGATTGGTGAAGTTCCGTAAAGATTGGTAAATTGGCGAGCATTCATGGCCACACGGCAGGCAGTAGCAGCGCGCGCCAGCCATGACTCGGACTCTCGCTATCGCCGGCCGGCGCTCGCGAAGAACTGCCGACAGGTGCAGCTCGAAAAATCCTGCGGTGAAACCGCGCCCGCCGATGCCACCCTTCTGAACAAACAACGCTGGGAGTGGCCCGCCCGTTAGCAGCGCTTCGTAATTTCTTATTCCACCCGCAGCGCGCGTATCGGATCGATCGACGCTGCGCGCCGCGCCGGAATCAATCCCGCCACACACGCCGCCACCCCCAGCGTCACAATGGCAAACGCCATCACGTTCGCATCCGCATTCGTGACCTGGTAAAGCTGCGCCTTCACAAAGCGCACACACACCAGCGCCACCGGGATGCCAATCGCGAGCCCCAGCGCCGCCTGCGTCATCGCGCCGCGCATCACCATAGCCACCACGCTCCTGCGTTCCGCACCCAGCGCCATGCGAATGCCGATCTCGCTCGTGCGCCGCGCCACCGTGTACGCCGTCACGCCATACAGGCCCACTGCTGCCAGCAACAACGCAAGCCCACCGAACAGACTTGTCAATCGCGCAATCAGGCGATCGTCGTTAAAGCGATCCGCGATCTGCTGATCGAACGTCTGAAATTTCACCAGCGACAAATTCGGATTGATCCCCGACAGCGTGCGCCGCGCCAGCGATTCCATATCGCTCATTGGTGCCGCCGTTTCCAGCACAATGGCCTCCGAATAGAGTGAATCGTCCTTTTCAATCGGATCCGTATCGCTCCTCGGCCGCTGCATCAGCGGAACAAAATACATGGCGTGGTCCTTCCAGCGCACGCTCTGGTACGCGGTATCCTCCACCACGCCGACAATCTCAAAATCGCTGGTGTGTTTGGGGCCTCCGCCGAAATGCTGTCCAATCGGGTTTTCTCCGGGTGCAAAGAGCTGCCTCACAAACTCCTTGTTCACGACCGCCACAGCCGGAGCAGTCGGCGTGTCCCCCACCCTGATCCCACGTCCCATCACCACCCGCGTACCCACCGAATCGAAATACTCCGGATTCGCGCGCACCACCGAAGATCCCCGATGCATGTCCGGTTTCCCCTGGATCACCACGGACCAGCCGTTGTTGTCGTCCTCCATGGGCGTATACGAGCTGATCCCCACCCTCACTACGCCCGGCAGAGCATGGAAGCGTTCGTCTATCGTCCGGTACAGCGCCTCCAGTTGCCTCTGCGAGTAGCCCGCCGCGGCCGGATTGATGTGCACGATATAGCGGTTCTTCGCGTCCAGGTGCATGTTCGTGCTCTCCAGCTTGTTCAGACTCTGCGCAAACAAGCCCGCGCCCACCAGCAGCACCAGTGACAGCGCCGCCTGCACCACCACCAGCCCGCGCTGCAGCAGCGAGGCTCCGGCCGCCGTCGCTCGCGTCCCGCTGCGCAGCGCATCCGCGGGATCTGTTTTCGCCGCGATCCATGATGGCGCCACGCCAAACAGCACTCCGGTCACCAGCGAAATCCCGAAGGCAAACAGCAGCACTGCACCGGACGGGCTTGCGTCGATCGGAACGTCCTGTGTCCCGGGGAACGCCAGCATCAGCAGCATGCGTGTCCCTGCATAGGCCACCGCCAGCCCGGCCAGGCCGCCCAGAACCGCCAGCAGCACGCTCTCGGTCAGCAACTGCTGAACCACCCTCCTGCGCGTTGCCCCCAGCGCCGTCCGCACGCTCATCTCCGCCTTCCGCCCCATGCCGCGCACCAGCAGCAGGTTCGCAATGTTCGCGCACGCAATCAGGAGCACCGCCCCGGAGAGAATCATCAGCATCTGCAGATTGTCCCCATACTGTTTCTGCATATTCTGGATCCCGCCGCCGCCCGGCGTCAGCACCACATGAACTTTCGGCAGCAGTGGCTTGTTTTCGATATCGGCAAAGGTTCTCGTATCGGCAAGGGACTGCCGCACCAGCGCGCTCACCTTTGCCTGAAGCGCAGCCACCGAAACACCCGGCTTGACCCGTCCCACCATGTACAACCAGAGCTGGTTCGGATCGTGTACATACGGCACATTCGCCAGCACCGGCATCGTCTCAATCGGCAGGTAAAAATCCGGAGGCGTGCTCGACAGTCGGTCGCCAAAAAATCCTCGCGGCGCTATGCCCGCAATCGTCACTGCATTTGTATTGATCCAGAACGTGCTCCCCACCACCGCCGGGTCCCGGTTGCACTCGCGCTGCCACATGGCATAGCTCATGACCGCCGTCATCGGCGCGCCTTGAACGTCATCCGCATCCGTAAAGAGCCGGCCCACCTCCGGCTTCAGGCCAAAGGTGCGGAAGTAGTTGCCGGAGACAAACTCACCCATCACCGACCGCGCCGGCTCCTGGCTTCCGCCCCGCCGTGCAATAATCGGCCGCAATTCGAATCCCGCCTGTATCGCAGCCAGCTCTTCGAACTCCGGCGTGTTTTTCTTCACGTAATGCCACGTGGCCGTTGCGAAAATCGAGTAGTCTTCGTCTTTGCGCACCCCGGAACCAACGCAGCAATCGTTCCTGTCGCCCAGCCATACCAGCGTCTTCGGATCAGTCACCGGCAGGTTCTTGAGCATCATCGCGTTGACCAGCGTAAAGATCGCGGCATTCGCCCCGATGCCCAGAGCCAGCGTCAGAACTGCCGTAATCGTGAACCCCGGCGTCTTCCGCAACTGCCGCAACGCATAGCGAACATCCTGAATCAGCGTCATCATCTCTCTCCGCGTTTCTTCAAGACCCGGACCGCGACTACTCCATCACTCCACCCGCAGCGCACGCATGGGATCGATTGACGCCGCGCGCCGCGCCGGAATCAATCCCGCCACGCATGCCGCCACCGCCAGCGTCAGAATGGCAAACGCCATCACGTTCGCGTCTGCATTTGTGATGTCGTAAAGCTGCGACCTCACAAATCGCACGCACACCAGCGCCACCGGAATCCCGATCGCCAGCCCAATCAGCGCCTGCGTCACAGCGCCGCGCATGATCAGCGCCACCACGCGCCGGCGCTCCGCCCCCAGCGCCATCCGGATGCCGATTTCACTCGTGCGCAGTGCCACCGTGTACGCCGTCACCCCATACAAGCCCACCGCTGCCAGCAGCAGCGCCAACGCGCCGAACAGTTCTGTCAGCCGCGCAATCATGCGATCGTCGTTGAACCGGTCGGAAACCTGCCGCTCGAAAGTCTGGAACTTCACGACCGTCAAATTTGGATTGATGCTTCCGAGTGTTCGCCGCGCCAGCGACTCCATATCGTTCATCGGACGGTCCGTCTCCAGCACAATCGCGCCCGCGTACAGCGACAGGTCCTTATCGATCGGATCTTTGTCGCTCGGCGCGCGCTGCATCATCGGCAGGAAATACATCGCGTGGTCCTTCCAGCGCACGGTGACGTACGTCGTATCCTCCACCACACCGACGATCTGGTAATCTCCCGGCCCTTTCTCGTTTCCGCCGAAGTGCTGCCCGATCGGGTTCTCGTCGGAGAAAAATTTCTTCGCAAATGTCTGGTTCACTACCGCCACCGCGGGCGCGGTCGAACTATCCTGCACGCGGATCCCGCGCCCCATCACCACGCGCGTTCCCACCGAATCGAAATATTCCCCGTTCGCCTTCACCACCGACGCACCGGCGTGCGGATCAGGCTTGCCCTCGATGTGAATGCCCGTGCCCCAGTTATTGTCTTCCATCGGCGTATACAGACTGATTCCCACCTTCACTACGCCGGGCAGCGCATGGAAGCGGTCTTCCATCGTCCGATAGAGCGCCTCCAGTTGCGTCTGCGCATACCCCGCCGCCTGCGGATTGATGTGCACGATGTAGCGGTTTTTCGTCTCCAGCCGCAAATTCGAGTGCTCCAGCTTATTCAAACTCTGCGCAAACAATCCCGCGCCCACCAGCAGCACCAGCGAGAGCGCCGCCTGCAGCACCACCAGCCCGCGCTGCAACAGCGGCGCTCGTGTCGCTGTTGTACGCGCCCCGCTGCGCAGCGCATCCGCCGGCTGCGTCCGCGCCGCAATCCACGCCGGCGCCACCCCAAACAGCACACCCGTCACCAGCGACAGTCCAAAGGCAAATCCCAGCACTGCGAGCGACGGCTCCGCATGGATCGGCAGCGACTCCGCGCCGGGGAAGGCCAGCAGCAGTAGCGCACGCGCACCTGCGTACGCCACCAGCAGCCCAACCGCGCCGCTCACCACCGCCAGCACAATGCTCTCCGTCAGCAACTGCTGGATGATCCGCGATCGCATCGCGCCCAGCGCCGTGCGCAGGCTCATCTCCGCCTTGCGTGCCATCCCGCGCACCAGCAGCAGGTTGGCAATATTCGCGCATGCGATCAGCAGCACCGCCCCGGAGATCCACATCAGCAGGTGCAGGCTCGTGGCCGCGTCCTCCTGCATCGCCTGGATCCCGCCGCCTGCCGGAGTGAGCACCACATGCGCCTTCGCCAGCGCCTTCTTGCCCTCGATGTCAGAAAATGTCTTGGTGTGCTCAAACGATTGCCGCAGCAGCGCGCTGAGCTTCTGCTGCAGCGCCGGCAGATTCGTCCCCGGCTTTACCCTCCCCACAAGGTACAGCCACTGCGCATCGGCGTCATGCACATAGGGCGCATTCGCCAGCGGCGCCATCGTCTCAATCGGCAGATAAAAATCCGGCGGCGTGCTCGATAGCCGGTCGCCGTAATATCCTTCCGGCGCAATCCCGGTGATCGTCACCGCCTTCGTGTTCACCCAGAAGGTGCCGCCCACTACGGCCGGATCGCCGTTGTAGTCGCGCTGCCACGCCCGGTAGCTCATCACAGCCGTCATCGGCGCGCCGATCACATCGTCCTTATCCGTCAGCAGCCGCCCTGACTTCGGCCGCAGCCCAAATGTGCGGAAGTAATTCCCCGAGACGAACTCTCCCATCATCGATCGCGCCGCCGCCGCATCCCCCTCGCGGCGCACCGTGATTGGCCGATAGCTGAAGCCCGCTTCCATCGCCGCCAGTTCCTCGAACTCCGGAGCGTTCTTCTTCATCAACTGCCACGTCTCGGTTGGAAAGAGTGAGTACTTACCGCTATCACTTGTCCCCGAATTCACGCAGCAATTGTTGTCATCGCCTACCCGGATCAGAGTCTTCGGGTCGGTCACCGGCAGGTTGCGCAACAGCATCGCATTCACCAGCGTAAAAATCGCGGCATTCGCCCCAATCCCCAAAGCCAGCGTCAGCACCGCCGTAATCGTGAATCCCGGCGTCTTACGCAACTGCCGCAACGCATACCGAACATCCTGAATCAGCGTCATCTCGTGGCTCTCCGTGAAAGCAGAGAGCAAATAGACTTCCAGAGATTCGACGATGGTTCTCGTTATCCTGCCTCCACTTACGCAGCAGCAGGGTCGTCCACTATGTCCATGAGAGGTATTTCGCTGTCCACGAGCGGACAGGTTTGTAAAGCCTTAGGGCTTCGATCGATCCGCAGCGGCACGTACTTCGACCTGTGTTGCCAGCACTCCCGCCGTCCAGGCCTCATA
>DASVAI010000393.1:0-4500 GCA_036376445.1 Acidobacteriaceae bacterium | reverse complement strand
ATCACCGCCGACAGCGTGAAGAGCTTCGAGGCAGATCTGAAGAAGCTCGGGAAGTCTATCGACGTGAAGATCTACCCCGATGCCGGCCATGCTTTCGAAAACCCGAACAACAAGGCCGGCTACCGCGCCGAAGATGCGGCCGACGCACGCTCCCGGTCACTGCATTTCTTCGCCCGCGAGCTAGGCGGCAAACCGTAAGTCTCCTGCCAGCGGCGGTAACTTTTCTGACACGTTTATGGAAGGATACATACGGCTTAAGTTGCAACTGGGCATAATTTCTGGTTCGCGCTGCAAATTGTTCTTGCTCTTGATCTTTTGCGCATGTTAACTATGCAGCCAACAAACTAGAAAAGAGCCCCTCGCCGCGATAAAACCAATGGGCCAGGCGTGGGCTTCCGAAAGCCAGGCGCGCATGAAAATTGGAACGACCATCCGGGGTTACAGACTGCAAAAGGGGCTCTCGCAGGGCGACATCGAGAAACGCACCGGGTTGCTCCGCTGCTACCTCTCGCGCGTGGAAAACGGCCATACCGTGCCCTCGCTCGACACTCTGGCTAAGATCGCGCAGGCCCTCGATCTTCCGCTCGCGCAATTCTTTGCAGAGGACTCGCTCGGCCGCGAGATGAACACCCAGAAGCTCACCGACGAGGAGCTCCGCTTCCTTACCCAGATCCGCCGCTACTCCACCAACCTGAACGACAGCGACCGCAAGCTCCTGCTCGCGATGGTCAAGAAATTTGCGGCAACCGCGGTCCGCTAGCCTGTCTCACGGAATCTGATCGCCGCCCGGGGGCCCTCCTCCGGACGCGTTCGTCATGCGCGCCAGAAACTGGCGACAAACCGCGCTCCCAGCAGCACCAGCAGCAACACACCGCCATAGGCCAGCCACTGTCGCCGGATCCACAGCTTCCGGTCCGCCCCAAGCTTCGGCACCAGCAGCACACCCAGTAAAAGCCCGCTGAGAAATCCCCCCAGGTGTGCCATGTTGTCGATGCGTATCCGGGTGTTGAATGAGTTCACGCCGAAATCGATCACAAAGTTCAGAACCGCAAAATAGATCACGCTTCGACGCAATCGGGCGACCTCGCTGCGATCAACCGGCAGCAGCTTTGACCCCAACAGCGGAATCAGCACACCTGCCAGGCCAAAGACCGCCCCTGACGCCCCCACACTGATGATGCCAGGATCTGTGATCTGGCCACCGCTCACCACGCCCGGATGCAGGGCTACGCTCAACAGATTGCCTGTAACCCCAGTCAGAAGATAGGCGGCAAACACACCAAACGCACCCATCAGCGGTTCGCCCAGGAGCCCGAGGTTGTACAAACACCACATGTTTGTTGCGATGTGGATGATCCCGGAGTGCACGAAGATCGAGGTCACCAGTCGCCACCACTGATGATCAAACAGCACAAGGGCGCTTACGTTAGCGCCCCAGTGATATACAAGCTGATCGCTCCTCGGAGCCACCGGCGATACGCCGCTCAACACCATCAGCAGGTAGACCGCAATATTGATCCCAGTCAGCACATACGTCGCCGGCGCAAGCTGCCACCCAGCCCGCCGGCGAGGGGGCGGTGGCGGAGCCGGTGGTGGCGGCTCGTAATACCGATATTCGGGCATCTCGCCCGGCGGCAGAATCTCGGGCTCTGGCCCGCGAGTCTGCCACTGTCGCTCATCCATTCCTGAAAGCTATCACGCGCCCCAACCGCGTGCCCGCGCCGCGCGTGCCGCAGCTGCCCGCTTCATGCAACACTAGAACTTCCAGTCATTCAGTAGGAGAGATCGTCGCCGTGCCAGCTCAGCAGGAAGTGAACGCGCAGCCCGAAGTGAAAACCGCAAACAGCACCGGGTTAAAACCCATTCGCCGCGCGCTGCTCAGCGTCACCGACAAGACCGGGCTCGTGGACTTCGCCCGCGCTCTTCAGAAGCATGGCGTCGCGCTCGTCTCCACCGGCGGCACCGCGCGCGCTCTCCGCGATGCCGGCCTTCCCGTCGAGGACATCTCCGAGCTCACCGGCTTCCCTGAGATGCTCGACGGCCGCGTCAAGACGCTGCACCCCAAGGTCCACGGCGGCATCCTGCATATCCGCGACAATCCCGCCCATCAGGCCGCCGTCGCCGAGCACGGTATTCTCCCCATCGACATGGTGGTCGTGAACCTCTATGCCTTCGAGAAGACCGCGGCAAAGCCCGGCGTCGCCTTCCACGAGATCATCGAAAACATCGACATCGGCGGCCCGTCGATGGTCCGCTCCGCCGCCAAGAACTTCGAGGACGTCGCCAGCGTCACCGCCGCCTCGGACTATCCCGCGCTCGCCGAGGAGCTCGCCGCGAACAACGGCGCACTCAGCCGTGAGACCCGCTGGCGTCTCGCCCGCCAGGCATTCGCCGTCACCGCCGCCTACGACAGCGCGATCGCATCAACCCTTGCTTCGCTCGCCGAGCCCGAAGCCGCCAAGGCCGGCTTCCCGGACCCGCTCCGTCTCAATTACAAACTTGCCGCTCCGCTGCGCTACGGCGAGAACCCGCACCAAGCCGCCGCTCTCTACGTCGACGGAAGCGACACCGGCGTAGCCGGCGCAAAACAGCTTCAGGGCAAGGAGCTGAGCTACAACAATCTCGTTGACCTCGATGCCTGCTGGGACCTGGCGCAGGAGTTCTCTGAGCCGGCCGTCGCCATCATCAAGCACACCAATCCATGCGGCGCGGCCATCGGCGCGACGGTGCTCGATGCCTACGCGCGCGCTCTCTCCAGCGACCCCGTCTCTGCATTCGGCGGCGTCATCGGCATAAACCAGGAAATCGACGAAGCAGCCGCGGAGGAGATCGCCAAGCTCTTCGTCGAAGCCATCGCCGCCCCGGCCTTCTCCCCAGGCGCGCTGACCCGCTTCGCCGCGAAAAGGAACCTCAGGCTTGTCGTCGTCAAACCCGCAGCGAGGGCGCGCGTCCTCAAGCAAGTCTCCGGCGGCATGCTGCTGCAGGACGCCGACACCGGCAGCGTCACGGCTAGCGAACTCCGCACCGTGACCAGGCGCAAACCCACGCCCGACGAGCTGACCAACCTGCTCTTCGCCTGGAAGGTCACCAAGCACGTCAAGTCCAACGCAATCGTCTACGCACGGAACGGCCAGACTATCGGAGTGGGCGCTGGCCAGATGAGCCGCGTCGACGCAGCCCGCTTCGGCGCCATGAAGGCCATCCTGCCGCTGGCCGGCTCCGCCGCCGCCTCCGATGCATTCTTCCCCTTCCCAGACGGAGTCGAAACTGTGGCGAACGCCGGCGCTACCGCCGTGATCCAGCCCGGGGGCTCGGTTCGGGATGACCTGGTCATTGAAGCCGCAGACAGGTTGGGTATCGCAATGGTCTTTACCGGAATGCGCCACTTCCGTCACTGATCCCCAAAAAGGGAAGAGCCCTGGCAACCTCCCGTTATCACGCCCACACCGAAGGCATGCAAATCAGGTGTTTCCGCTTCCCGTCCGCGTCCCTTACGGGGGTAAAATCGTCTATTAAGTACGAAGGAGAGATCCGGCGAGCGTGTGTCCCCTCTCGGGTCCAGGCGTCGGGCAGCCCACCCCGCATGAATCGCAGTCACCGCACTACATCTCTGCTCGCGACCGCCACCACGATTCTTTTCGCCGTCTCTTCTTCCGCTCTCGCCCAGAAGAAGACTCCGGCTGCCGGCAATACAAGCCCCAGCCCCGCGCCGGCCCAGGAGACAGCGCGCGGCACCGCCTACTACCACTTGGGACTCGCCCATACTTACGAGGACATGGCCGCCAACACTGGGCGCCAGGACTACGCCACCCGCGCAGCCGAAGAATACAAGCTGGCTCTGAACGCCGATCCAACCTCGCCCTTCCTCAATAACGGCCTCGCCGAGCTGTATTTCCGCACCGGACGCGTTCGAGATGCCATCGTCACCGCGCAGGACACCATCAAACGCGACCCTAAGAACATAGCTGCCCATAAGCTGCTCGGCCGCATCTACCTGCACTCGCTCGGCGACATGCAGAATAGCGCCTCCCAGCAGGTGCTCGAGCTGGCGATCAGCGAGTACAAGCAGATCAGCCAACTCGATCCGTCGGACATCCAAAGCCATCTCGTTCTCGGCCAGCTCTATACCGTGAATCACGACTCCGATCTGGCGCAGAAGGAGTTCGAGGCGGCGCAGAAGATCGATCCCAACTCTGAAGATGTGGCGCTGAACCTGGCCCGTCTCTATGGCGAGAGCGGCGATATCCGAAAAGCCATCGACACGCTCAAGGCCGTTCCGGAAGACGATCGCAGCGCCAAGCTGGCCTTCGCGCTGGGTGCAGGCTACGACCAGATCAAGGACACGAAGGATGCAGTCACTGCCTATCAGCAGGCCGTCGACATGGATCCGGACAATCTCGATGCCAAGCGCGCCCTTGCCCAGGCGCTGCTGAACAATAACCAGTTGAGCGACGCCGAGCACGCTTACCAGGAAATCGCCTCGGCCGATCCGCAAGACGC
>DASVAI010000464.1:0-18864 GCA_036376445.1 Acidobacteriaceae bacterium | reverse complement strand
GGCCGGCGCATAACCCACCGGCACCACGTAGCGCACCAGGCTGCCCCTGTCTGTAAAGTTCTCGTCCTCCGCTGCGCTTCCCAGCACAGCAATCTCGGGCGCCGCCGTTCGCTTATCGAAACCGCTTGGCAGCAGGCGATTGTCCTTGAGATATCCCACGGCACTCAGCAATCCAGTCGTCACCCTACCCTGTCCGTTCTTCAGGATCGGCTCATAGATCTCCACCTGGTCCGGACGCGTGATCTCGGTGTAATGCGGCTCATAACGGAGCGGGTCTTCGTCATTCGCGTTCCCACGAATCGAGCCGTCATGATTCAATGCACCTGACTCGAAGACCAGCTGGCCCTTGCTGTCGCGCACGGTCACATGCAGCCATGCTCTGCGCGATGGATACGCCGTCGGCAGCTTGTGCCCGGTCAGGTTCTCGGTCAGCACATCGATGACGAGTCCTCGCGGCGTTTGCTGCAGATCGTGTATCTCCACGCGTGCGGACTGCGTCTCAAGAAAGTGCTTTGTCTTCGCGACTGCGTCCTCCAACTCCTGCGGCAGCGCCTGTGTGTCCAGCTCGCCGCGGTGTTCGTTCAGGATCGATTGCAGAAGAAAGTTGCCGCCCACAAAGACATGGCGGTGCATGCCCTGCCTCGACTCGCCATAGAGAGCGGTGATCGGAACCGCCTCCGAGACCTCAGGCATATGGCAGCACTGGCACGTGTTCCGGTTCGGATAATCGCTGTGCAGCCATTCCTGGTATGGCATCTGCTCGGGCAAACTGCCAATCACTTCCCCATGCGCGCCCAGCGCCTTTGTAGAGAGTGTGTGACAACTGCCGCACAGTGCGGAGTTGCGAATATGCTCTGCATTCTGGGGCACAAACCCGTCAGTGGAAGACTGCATCACGCGCTTGTGTCCCGCATCGATCACGAACGGCCCGTATTCAGGCCGCTGGTTTTTATCCACCACCGTCGCGATCGCCACGTTGCCATTGAATGTCGCCTGCGTTCCCAGGCCAATGTTTTCGATCTGATGGCACACCGAACAGGAGACGCCATCCGACGAAGCGCGCTCGATCTGACTCGAAAGCGAGAGAGGCAATCGGCTGAAGACCTGCGTCTCCAGCCCGACGGAGTGATCCGCCAGGTGCGCGACCGGCATGTGGCAGGTGGAGCATTCATCCTGAATGGCCGCGCTGGCCTGCGGATGATCGATCGTCTCGCGCCGCACACTCCCCTGCCAGTACGGGTCGCGCGCAGAGTTCGCCATCACGCTCGCTCTCCAGGCAAATCCAATCGAAACGTCTTCGCCCGAAGGCGTCTTGATGCCGTTGTGGCATGCCACGCATCGATCGGACGTGCGCAGTTCCACCGTGAGGGCTTTATTCTCCTTCTTGCCTGAAGCCGCAACCGGTCTCGAGGCCACGCCCCAGATCAGCGCCGCCGCCAGGAAAAGAGGAATGCTGCACAACGCGCGCTTCATTTCCAGCCCTTCCACAGCTTGCCGTCGGCCCAATCCCACAGGACATAGAAGATGACCTGCGGCGATCGTCCGGAGGTATTCGTAAACGGCGCCTGCACGCCGATGTCTGCGCGAATGTGCTGGCGCTTGCTGATCGTCACCTGCATCTCCGGCAGCACGTCCCAGTCGGTCTTTGCGCCCTGCTGAAAGTCCCGGTTCGCGAGAAACTCCACCATTGGGCTCCACATGCGGCCCAGTCCCTGCCTCTGGATAAAGGTCTGCCCCACGGCGGTGCGCCAGAACATGCTGCGCGGCGCTTTGTCCGTATCTACCGGTAGGTCGCCGCCCGCCTGGAACTGCAGGAACGTGTTCTCCGGAAACAGCTGATCGAAGGACGCAAACGGTTCGAAGGTCGTCGTCCCGCTGCCGAATCCGCGCTTCGAGTCTCCGGCCGGCGCAAGCACGCCGCCCTGCACCGCGAGTATCGATCCGGTTTTCAAGCTTGAGAACATCACGCGCTTCAAACCGAACGTGATATCTCCCGGCCCAGCGGTCCAGCTATGATTCTGGTCCGCATAGTTCACCGGCACATCAATTTCAATCTGGTTCTTCACGCCGAAGCGCTGTTCGTGAATCACGTCCGTGGTAAAGCTTGGCGCGCCTGTCGCGTTCAGCGCCGTCGACAAGACAACTTCGTCCTCGGGATAGGCCTTCTCTGTCACCAGCGCTCTGGGCAGATTCAGTTCGCCGCGCGGCCAGTGGCTGTTCGCGCAAAATGTGCGCATGTACCCGATCACGTCATCGATCTGCTGATTCGTGAGCAGTTCGCCGAAGGCCGGCATGATCGGGGAGAACCCGCGCGATCTGCCGCCGTACACGATCACATCCTTCCACGCGGAATTCGGCTCGGCAGTTGTCTGGTCGCAGCGCGTGAAATCGGGGAAGGTGTCGGGCCGGGTAAATACCGTGCTCGTCTCCGGAGCGCCTTTGCCCAGACTGCCATGACACGGGATGCAGCCTCTTTCGTAGACGATCTTTCCATCATGAGCGTCGGGCGGCTTGGCATAGTGGATCGTCTGCGTGCGCGCGCTCGTTCCCATCCACACGCAAAACAGCGCGATGCCCACCACAAAAAGGGCCAGGCCTGTACGAACCAGCACGATGCCACTACGCGGCGATTGCGGCACTCTCCGCATCCTCTTTGTTCAACCCGATTATTGCGTGGCTCAACAATCGTGGCGCCGCCACACTTCAGTCATTATGACCGCTGATTCTGCCGACCAATTCGCTCGCCTTTTCGCAAGACAGCGCATGTTGTCATCGAGAAACCCGAGCAATTCAATCTTGGATTCTGCTATACCCTGCTCGCATGAGCACGCGCCAGCGCTTTCGTTCGCTGCTGAAACCCGACGGCACGAATCTAAAGTGGGTGATCGCACACGTTCCATTCGCGCCCCAGAAGGTCTGGAAGACGCGCAATCGCATGCGCGTGAAAGGCACCATCAACGGCTTTGCGTTTCGCACATCGCTCTTTGGTTCTGCGGAGAAGGGCTACGTCATCCTGGTAAACAAGCAGATGCAGAAGGGCGCCCAGGCCTACGCAGGCGAGATGGCGGAATTCACGCTGGAGCCCGATCTCGAAGAGCGCGAAGCGCCCATGCCGCCCGAGCTTGCAAAAATGCTGAAGCAGGACCGCGCGCTCGAGCGCTGGTTCAACGCGCTCAGCTACTCCTACCGCAAGTACATGACGGACGATGTGCGCAAGCCCAAGAGCGCGGAAGCACGGCGGCGCCGAGCTGCGCAGCTTGCCGAGCGCATGATGCTCGCCATGGAAGGCGAACAGGTGCTCCCGCCCATCCTGCAGGTGGCGTTTCGCCGCTTCCCCAAAGCGCAGCGCGGATGGGAAGCCATGACTCCCGTACAGCGGCGCGCGCAACTGCTCGGCATCTTCTACTACCAGAGCCCCGAGGCCCGCGAGCGCCGCGCCCAGAAAGCCTTTCAAGAAGCACTCCGCATCGCGGACGGACGGCCCGCGCGGTCGAATAAGTCAATCGACGAGTGACTTATTCGTTTTGGCTCGCCCGCTGGGCCAGCTCCGCCATGATCATAGACTCGCTGCCGACGCGATCGCGCAGCGCCGAGGGCGCGAGCACCCGCGCGCGAGCTCCCATTCCCAAAGCGACAAACAGCGCCTGTTCCTCGCTTTCAAAGTCCACCCGCATTGCGATCCAGCCTGCCGGGGCATCCGCCGGGAGAGGAACGTCTGCCTGGGTCACCATGCACCAGCGCGTCAGCGACTCGGCCGCCTGCGGCGAAACGAGCAGCGTGGTTTCATAATGTCGCCACTGCAACTCGAATTCGCGAATCGATTTCTTCCAATGCCGCGCCAGGTCGAATCTCGCCGGCCGCTCGAACCTGACCGCCAAAGCCGCCACCGCCGTCATTCGCGAGACACGATAGGTCCGCATCCCGCGCGGCGTGCGCGCCACCAAGTACCACGTCATTCCCTTCACCACCAGCCCTAGCGGATCCACAATGCGCAAACCACTTTCGCCATCTGCTCGCGTATAGGTGAAGCTCAGCCGGCAGTCGCGCGCCACTGCATCCTGCACTACCGGCAGCATGGAAAGATCCTCGCTCGCCGGCCGCCATTCCGTCGCATCTATATGCAGGCGCTCGCGCATCGCCGCCGCCTGCTCGCGCATATTGCCGGGCAGCGAAGCCATCAGTTTGCCGAGCGCCCGCTCCGCCGCCGCAGCTAGTTTTGGTTCGCGCAGCGCCCGCGGCTGCGCCATCAGCAGCGCGGTCAGCTCCGCTGCATCCAGGCCGGGCACCCGGGTGCGCCATCCTTTTTCTAGTTGCCAGCCGCCCTGTGCGCCGCGCAGCGCCATAACCGGCACGCCCGCCGCGCTTAGAGCCTCCATGTCGCGGTGCATGGTGCGCTGCGACACCTCCAGCCGCTCCGCAAGGTCACGGCCAGTCATGCGGCCATGGGCCTGGAGCAGCAGCAGCGCTGAAAGCAGGCGGTCGGATTTCAGGGCGTCACCTCTTCATTTCATTTTCTTTTTTGAATTATGACACTCTTTGTCATAAATGAATTCTTACTCTTGCTTTGTATTCGGAACCGCTTTGGAGGATGAGATGGAACTGAAAGAATTTTTCCTGAAGCAGCTTGAGCAGGAGACCACGCTGAACCGCAAAGTGCTCGAGCGCGTGCCCGAGGGGCGGAACGACTGGAAACCGCATTCGAAATCCATGGCGCTGGGATATCTTGCGGCGCTTGTCGCTTCGATGCCCGCATGGGTAGCGTTCATGATCGAGCGCGATGAGTTGAACTTTGAAGATCCGGCAAGCGAGCAGTTCCGCACTCGCGCCGTGGAAACACGTGCCCAGTTGCTCGAACTGCTCGATGAGAGCTTCGCTCGCGCGAAACGCGCCCTTCAAGGCACGGACGAGCAGCATCTGCACACCCGGTGGCGGCTGGTCTCCGGCCATCGCGTGCTCGCGGAAGACGCCCGCTATGTCATGATTTCCGACGCCATCTTCAGCCACCTTGCCCACCATCGTGGGCAATTGACCGTGTATCTGCGGCTGAATGAAGCCGCAGTACCGGCGCTCTATGGTCCGTCCGCCGATGAAGGACAGCACGTGGGTTAATCGCCGTAAAATCTCACAAAATCAGTGAACATTTTCGGCCGCGCATCCGTTGTGGACTATAGATATCGGACGGGTGACGGCATGGCAGCTCTTCGGCAGGACTTTGTCTATACGCTCCGGCGGCTTCTTGCGGCGCCGGGATTCGTGCTGGCGGTGGTGTTCTCGATCGGAATCGGGATCGCAACCAACGCGACGATCTTCTCGATCGTCAGCCGCTTTGTGCTGCAACCACCGCCCGTCAGCCATCCAGACACGCTTCTTTCGCTGCACATGACCCATGACGGCGATGACTGCTGCAACAACTTCTCCTGGCCGGTCTATAACGATGTCCGCGACCAGGCAAAGTCCTTCTCCGGCCTCGCCGCGTATGACGAGCTTCTGCCGGCCTCCATCGGCGACAAGGGTGAGCCGGAGCGAGTCTGGGGCCAGGCCACTACCGCGAACTACTTCGACGTGGCACAACCGGGCATGGCGCTCGGTCGCGGCTTCGCGGCCAATGAAGATCGCGCGCAGGTCATCGTGCTCGGCAATCGCCTCTGGAAGCGCCGCTTTGCCTCTGATCCCTCCATCCTCGGCAAGCCCGTCATGCTCTCGGGCCACCCGTATACCGTCGTTGGTGTCGCACTGCCGGGGTTTCACGGTCTCGATCTCATCCTTGACCCTCAGTTCTGGGTGCCGCTCGGCAATATCGCGCAGTTGGCTCCAATGGGCGATAACACTCCGAAGCTCGACAGCAAGATCGATCGCGGCAATCATTGGCTCGCTGTGATCGGCCGCCTCAATCCCGGCGTTACATCATCCCAGGCAGCAGCGGAGCTCCACACACTCGCCGGCCACTACGCGAAGGCCTATCCCGCCACCGACAAGGGCAACGGCTTCCTGCTGACTCAGGCCGGCTCCCTGCCCCCGCGCGACCGCGCCACTATTCTGACGTTCCTCGGAATCCTGTCCGTCGCGGTCCTGCTGGTTCTTTGCATCGCATGCGCCAATGTGGCCAACCTCCTGCTCGCCCGCGGCGTTGCCCGTCAGCGTGAAATGGCGATCCGCATCGCGCTCGGCGCTGCGCGGCGACAGTTGCTGCGCCAGATGCTCATGGAAAGCGTGCTTATGGCTCTCGGCGGCGGTGTTGTCGGCATCCTGCTGGCGCTATGGGCGACAGGAGCCCTCTCCGCGTTCCGTCTTCCTGCGCCCGTTCCATTGGATCTCAGCGTTGCCGTCGATGGCCGCGTCCTCATCTATACCTTCGCGCTCAGCGTGGCCACCGGCCTGCTGCTCGGCATCGTTCCCGCGTGGATCGCCTCGCGTCCCATTCTCATCAGCGCGCTCAAAGGCGAAGAAGCCCTCGCACGGCCAGGACGCCGGTTCCATCTGCGCAATCTTCTCGTCACTTGCCAGATTGCCATGTCGCTTGTGCTGCTCTGCGGCACCGCTCTGCTGCTCCGCAGCCTGCAGAACGCGTCGAGTATTGATACCGGCTTCCGCTCTCGCGGCCTGCTGATGCTCTCTGTCGATCCCCGTGTGCACGGCTACAATCCGGAACGCACCACGCAATTCCTGAACCAGTTGCGCGAGCGTGTCTCCTCAATGCCCGGTGTTGTCTCTGCAGCAGCCACCGACCTCGTGCCGCTCTCCGGCGGTCATCGCAGCGATGGCTTCTCCGTTGCCGGGCAGCCCCAGCAGACAATCCCGATCGTCGATCTCTACATGGCTAGCTCCAATTACTTCGATACTCTCGGCATACCGCGCCTCCTCGGGCGTGACTTCGCGCACGAATCCGCCGGCGGTCAGAAGGTCGGCATCGTCAATGAAGCCTTCGTCCAGCAGCTCTTCCATGGTGAGAACCCGCTGGGCCGTCACGTCAGCGGAGCGGGCGTTGATTACCAGATCATCGGCGTCGTCAAAAACATCAAGTCGCGCACCATCGGTGAGGACACGCGTCCTGTCCTCTTCCGCTCGCTCGCACAGACCGTTGCCGGCGATCCCTCCTTCCTCGGCTATCAGTTGATCGTCCACTATCAGGGCGATTCCGCTGCTGTCACCAATGAAGTCCGCAGCCAGATCCACACTCTCGATCCATCGATGGCCGTCTACAACGTAGAGACAATGGAAGATCACCTGCGCGACGCGCTCTTCCTGCCTCGTCTTGCCGGCACGCTCTTCGGCGTCTTCGGCATCACCGGCCTGCTGTTGGCCGCAGTGGGCCTGTACGGCATCATGAGTTACTCGGTCAGTCGGCGTACCCGCGAGATCGGCATCCGCATCGCACTCGGCGCGCAGATCGGCGCAGTGGAACGGCTCGTCGTCCGCCAGGGTATGCTGCTCACCATCATTGCGGTCGCCATTGGATTGCCTGCGGCGCTGCTCGGCGCGCGCTTCTCCGCGAGCTTCCTCTACGGAGTGCACCCGCACGATGCGGTGACATTCCTCACGGTTCCCCTGGCATTGCTCGCTGTCGCGCTGCTTGCCTGCTGGATCCCTGCGCGACGCGCCGCACGCGTCGATCCGCAAACCGCATTACGTTATGAATGACGCGCGATCACGAGAGAGCTACTGTCTCAATTGAACTTTGGCTTTTAAGTGGACAGTGCCCGTCGGGCCAATACTATTCGGCAGCCGGGACCGAATGGTGCTCGTGGACAATCAGCCACTTGCCGTCGACCTTGTGCAGGCCGATCGTCAATCGAAAATCGAGTTCGACATCCTCTCCGCCGGCGTCCCGCTCTGTGCAACGCATCGCTGCGGTAACAAACGCCACGTCTCTACCGGCAGTTACGTGCATCTCTTTGATATCGAAGACTGCCGGGTCGGGCGCACACGAGAAAAACAGGTCCCATGTCTTCCGGTAGGCCTCGATTCCCTTGGATTGAAAAGGCGGAGGCACATCGAACATCAAGATGTCCGGTGAATGATGGCGCAGCACTGCGGGGAGATTCCGTTGACGCACAGCGCTTGCCCAATCCTCCACCATGTTGCGGATCGCTGCTTCCTCTCCAGATCCGTTCCGATCTTCGTCCATCGTGAACACCTCTCCGGTAGGCTGCAAGGAGCAGGGTTGCCTTTCATCGAATATCTATCACAGATCTCCTCTCCTTCTGCACGGCGTGTCTGGCAAAGGGACGTTCGGTGGCTTCGGCGATGGCAGACGGCAAAGATCCGATTCGGACTGAACTGAATATCAAATTGAGACAGTACCCGAGAGGAGCGCCCACCGGCAGCGCAGCTGCACCTCTGCTACCCTTTAGAGTTTGCAGATCTGCTCTAAAGGACGCGTCCGGTAAATGGCCTTCAAGTTCAAGAACGTCGACTTCATCGGCTTTGACAGCATGCTCTCCGACGATGAGCGGATGGTGCGCGACACCGCCCGCCGCTTCATTGAAGACAACCTGATCCCGATCATCGAAGAGTGCAATCGCGAGGGCCGCTTTCCCCGAGAGCTGGTCAAGCCGATGGCCGAAATGGGCTTTTTCGGCGCCAACCTGCACGGCTATGGCTGCGCCGGCATGTCCAACGTGGAGTACGGCCTCGTCACCCAGGAGATGGAGCGCGGCGACTCCGGCATCCGCTCCTTCGTCAGCGTGCAGTCGGCGCTGGTCATGTATCCCATCTACACCTTCGGCTCTGATGAGCAGAAGAATGAATGGCTGCACGCCATGGCGAAGGGCGAAAAGCTGGGCTGCTTCGGCCTTACCGAGCCCGATTTCGGCTCCAACCCGGGTGGCATGCGTACCCGCGCAAGGCGCAGCGGCTCCGATTACATTCTCAACGGCGAAAAGATGTGGATCACCTCCGGGTCCATCGCGGATGTCGCCGTGATCTGGGCCAAGGTCGAAGACGAGGACGATACCGTCCGCGGCTTCCTCGTGCCCACAAAAACTCCCGGCTTCCGCGCCTACGATGTGCACGGAAAGTGGTCTCTGCGCGCCTCTGTCACCTCCGGGCTCGCACTGCAGGACGTGCGCCTGCCCGCATCCGCCCTGCTTCCCGGCTCCGGAGGCCTCAAATCGCCGCTGATGTGTCTCAACCAGGCGCGCTACGGCATCGGCTGGGGCGCGCTCGGCGCTGCCATGTCCTGCTACGACACAGCGCTCCAGTACTCGCTTATGCGGAAGCAGTTCCGCGACCAGCCCATTGCCAGCCACCAGATGGTCCAGGAAAAATTGGCGTGGATGATCACTGAGATCAGCAAGGGCCAACTGCTCTCCCTGCAGGTGGGCCGCCTTAAGGATGCGAGCAAGGTGGGCCATGAGCACATCTCCATGGCGAAGCGGAACAATGTTGCCATGGCGCTCGAATGCGCGCGCATGGCCCGCGACATCCTCGGAGCGAACGGTATCAGCGACGACTACCCAGTGATGCGCCACATGATGAACCTGGAATCGGTGAAAACCTATGAGGGAACTCACGATATCCACACGTTGATCATCGGTCAGGCCGTGACGGGAATCGCCGCCTTCTGATGCGCCTGCGACCCCAATGATGCATAAATCGGGCCCGATTCCGGGCTGGATTTTCAAATAGCAACTTGCTCCCCTGACTGCCGTCTAAGCTCGTAAGGGGTAGTGTTTTTTGACGCTCAAGACCACGTCTGTCGCTGTTGTGAAAAGCATGCAGCTCCCGCGAAAGCCGGAGTTTGATGCCCTGCGCGGCTTGTTTCTTGTCTGGATGACGTTGACTCATCTGCCTACGCGGATGGCCGACGTGGTCAATCAGCCCTTCGGGTTTATCTCTTCCGCCGAGGGATTTGTCTTTCTCTCGGCGCTGCTGGTTGGGCGCGTCTACATGCGCCAGGCGCTGGAGAGCACTGGCCGCCTGCGTACACGGCTCTGGAAGCGCGCTCTCCGGGTCTACGCCTATCACGTAGTGCTGCTCGGGCTGGCCTTCACGTTCGCTGCGGCCTTCGCCGTGTATCACCATCACGCCGCGCTCGAGCACCTGCTGGACTTTTACATTGCCCATCCGGCGGTCGCCATCGTCGGCTCCCTGCTGCTCATCTACTGCCCGCCGCTGCTGGACATTCTGCCCATTTACGTCATCTTTCTGCTCGCTTCGCCCTTCGCTTTCTGGATCGCGGTGCGCCGAAGCTGGCGTCCGGTCATCGCCGGCAGCACCCTCATCTGGCTGCTCGCCCAGTTCCATCTTCGTGTTTATGTCCATGACGCTGTGGTGCGCGTCACGCATCTGCCCATCCCGCTGCAGCAGTGGGGCGCCTTCAATCTCTTCGCATGGCAGTGGATCTGGATCATGGGTATGTGGATGGGCGCCCGCTCCGTCGAGGGAGAGCTGCCGCTGCATTCGCTGCCGAAGTGGATCAACTGGTTCGCAGGCGCGGTCTGCGTCTTCTTCCTGGGCGTGCGCCATGCCTGGTGGGGAGCGCACCTGACGCAGGAAAGCCTGGGCCTGCTGCTCGATAAATGGCAGCTTGGCCCGCTTCGAGTGCTGAACCTGATTGCCTTCGTCTGCGTGCTCTATGGCCTGCGCGGCGCCGTGCGCTGGCTCATCTCACATGAGCCGCTCATCACCCTTGGCCGAGCATCGATTGAGGTCTTCTGTGCCCACCTGCTCTTTGTCTTCGTCGGGTTGGCTCTGCTCTATGGCGAAATACCAGAGCTCCACGGCGTGTATGCGCTCTCGCTGCTTGTCGCCACTTTTATCGGGTTGCTCTACGTCGCCTATCGCCAGGTGCGTCGAAAGCATGAAGAAGCAGAAAAGAAGCGAGCCAGCCCCGCGCCCGCCACCATCGCAGGTTCCCCAGTCAGCGGTGACTAGACCGCGACCGTAAAGCTGTCTTCTGTCCGAATCACTGGACGATACAGCGTATCCCGCTCAAACGGCTCGCGGCCTGCTTCGCGGATCAGCCGGATCAGATCGCTGCGCCGCATTCCCTGCGGAGTGCTCGCGCCGGCATCGTGATAAATCTTCTCTTCGATCACCGTGCCATCGATGTCGTCCGCGCCAAAGCGCAGCGCCACCTGGGCGATGCCCGCCGTCATCATCTGCCAGTAGGCCTTGATGTGCGCAAAGTTATCCAGCAGCAGGCGGCCGACGGCGATCTGCCGCAGGTCCGTGAGCCCGGTCGTCCGCGGAAGATGCTCCAAGGGCGTGTTGTCAGGATGGAAAGCCAGGGGAATAAAAGTCTGGAAGCCGCCGGTATCGTCCTGGACCGCACGGAGCCGCAACATGTGGTCCACACGGTCCTCATCGTTCTCCACGTGTCCGTAGAGCATCGTCGCATTCGAGCGCAATCCGAGCTTGTGTGCCGTGCGCGCGGTCTCCAGCCACTCGTCGCCGTCAATCTTGTGATCGCAGATGATGTGGCGCACCCGGTCGGAAAAAATCTCCGCCCCGCCGCCTGGCATGGAGTCCACTCCCGCTTCCTTCAGCTTTACCAGCACTTCGGGAATGGTGATCTTCGCGCGGCGCGCCAGGAACGAAACTTCCACCATCGTGAAGGCCTTGATGTGCACCTTCGGGAAGCGCTCCTTCAGTCCGCGCACCATGTCGAGAAAATATTCGAGCGGTAGATCGGGATGCAAGCCGCCGACAATGTGAAACTCGGTCACCGCTTCGTGATAGCCCGTCGCCGCCGCGGTCCACGCCTCTTCGAGCGCCATCGTATACGCGCCGGCATCGTCCTTCTTCCTGCCAAAGGCACACAACCGGCAGGCCGCCACGCACACATTTGTCGGATTGATGTGGCGATTGACGTTGAAATACGTGATGTCGCCATGCAGCGACTCTCGCACCCAGTTCGCAAGCCAGCCCACGGCAAGGATATCTGTGCTGCTATACAGCGCAAGACCGTCAGCAAATGCCAGCCGCTCCCCGGCGAATACCTTCTCCGCAATCGGACGCAGCCGCTCATCTTGGGTACGGAAACTCCCGGCAGCGCGCTGCTTTGCTTCCATCAGGCTCACAATGTTCATGATACGCCGTGGCTGGCGTGGTTCGTGATCGCGAGGGTACAGGCTCGCATAACTCCCCCGGCTGATACCATGCAGTGCAGCGATTCTCATTCGTTCCGGGCACCTCCTGAGCGCGCAAGAGAGAACACGGCCAGACATGCGTTCCCTGATAATCCGGATTGTCATCGCAGTCGTCGTCAGCATGATGACCGTCGCGGCGGCGCAGCCGGTCGTGCTTCCCACCGTCAGCTTCGATAATCTGAGCAAGGATAAAGTCACCCTTCCCGCCGACTTCCACAGCGATCGAAACCTGCTGCTTCTCTATTTCGATCTCACGCAGCAGCCCGACATCGACAACTGGAACGCGGCGGTCGACCACTGGCGCGCCACCGATTCCGCGCTCGCCGCCTACACGTCACTTGTTTCTCCGCAGAAGAACTTCCTCTCCCGCTGGTGGCAGAACTCGTCGCTGCGCAGTGCGTTGGACGATCGCGCCCGCTGGGCCACCACGGTGCCGCTCTACGTGGACAAGCACGCCTTTAAGCGCAAGCTCGACATCGGTTCGGAGAAACAGGTGATCGTACTGCTGCTCGATCGCAAAGGGCAGGTGCTCAGCCGTGTGGAAGGACCGCCGACGGACTCCAGCCGGACCGCGATGACCGTGGCCCTGCGAGCAGCCGGTTCGCCACTCCCGGCAAACGGCGCAGCATCTTCCCGATAAGTCAGGGAAGCGGCTTCCGCATCACCTGCGCGTTGGCGCCATCCGCATAGTAGCCGGGAATCCGCCCGGTCTCTCGATAGCCCAGCCGTTCATAGAACGCGAGCGCGTCCTGGTTGTTGGCGGCTACCTCCAGCACTACCGCGAGGCAGCCGGCGCGCAACAGCTCCGATTCCCCAGCCTGCATCAGTAATCGTCCGATGCCCGCGCGGCGGCGCTCGGGCGCAACGTCTACCGTGATGAAATGGCCCGTCTTCATCCCTGACTGCAGCTTCCAGTCCACCACGCAGAAGCCCGCAATCTGTCCATCGACCTCAGCCACTATGGTGGTGCTGCGGGGATGGCGAACGAAATATTCCAGCTCTGACCCCGAATATGCAATCCGCGGCGGAAAGCATCGCGCATCCAGCCGCAAAAGCTCGGCAAGATCGCTTCGACGAAACAGCCGCAGTTCTGCCTGCGGCTGTCTCGAATCGCTGCCGGTTCGTGGAGCGTTGAAGCTCACGCCCTTTATTGTCATGCTTCGCGGCTACTGATTTCCGCCGACGCCCACGCCACGACCGGCAACTGTGCTGTTCTGCGGCTGCATCACCACGCCGTTATACAACGAGGCTGCCAGCAACCGGCCGCCATTGGACCGCACGCCGCGGATATGCCAGCCCGCGTCCCACCACTTCCATTTGTTATCCGACTCGTTCACAGCCATGACCCAGGTGGAACTCCACGAAGTGATAACAATCCGCTGCAGGTCGTTGTCGTAGTCAATGCTGTTGATGTCCGAGATCGGCAGTGAGGCCATGAACGTCCAGTTCGCGCCGTTGTCAGTGCTGTAGTACACGCCCTCGCGGCCGCCCACCCACATGCTGCCGCCCGGCGCAATCGTACTCGTACGGATTGCGGTCAGCTTGCCCGGCAGCGGCTCCGGCTGCCAGCTCTTGCCGCCGTCTTGCGAGATCGCAATCCCGTTCTGCCGCGTCGCCAACACGATCGACGCGTTCGCGTGCACGCTCCGATAATCGCTCTGCCCCAGTACCGGCCCTCCAGTCCACACACTCCCCTGATCGACGCTCTGGAAGACGCCTGCCGAGGTCGCCGCATACCACGTGCTGTGCGCAAGGTCGAACTGGTGCACACGCCCGTCGATATCTCCCGCAGGTTTGGCGATGGTCTTCGTCGTCTTCACGACCTTGCCCTTGCGACGCACGTAGCTCGCTTTTTCCTCGTACTGCACCACCTTGCCCGCCGGCTGCCAGTGACCGTCACGCCATATAAAAATGCCGTGGCTTGTTCCCGCCAGCAGCGTGCCGTCCGGGCCCTCGGCCAGGCTGAAAACGTCGCGCCCGTCCAGGCCCTGGCTCTGCTGCTGCCATGTTTTGCCATTGTCCCCGGAGGTAAAGACACCGCCATAACTCTTGTCGTTCACCACACCCACATACAGCCGATGCGGGTCCTTCACGTCCTTGGTCAGTGCCACGACCTGGCGCTGCGAGAATCCGCTGTTCGACGCGGTAAACGTCACTGCCTCGTCGTTGCTCAGCAGCACACCGCTGCGGTCGGTGGCCAGCAGCATATGCCGGTGGTCCTTCGGATCCACGTAGACGTCGTTCACGATCACGTCGGGTCCCGTCAGCCGCGACCAGTTTGTCCCTGCGCTCGTCGTGCGGTACAGCCCCTCGGTCGTCCCTGCGTACACGATCGCATGGTCCACCGGGTCCTGCATCAGCACGCGGGTGCGGCGCGCCGTCGACGGAATACCCTGAATCTTGTGATAGAGCTCGCCGCCATTGTCGCTCTTGTAGATGCCCGAGCACGCGCTGGTATAGACCGTCTGCGGCATCGTGGGATCAATGATGATCGAGAACACATCCGAATCGTCGATCAGCCCCTGCTTGATGTTGTGCCAGCTTGTGCCGCCGTCCGTTGTTTTCCACGGCAGATGCCAGGTTCCGGCATAAATCGTCTTCGGGTCCTTCGGATCGATGGCAATCGACTCGACCTCGTGCAGTTCGGCGCTGTTCGCCGGGCTGATCTGGTCCCAGTGTTGGCCGCCATCTTCGCTGCGGAAGACGCCCTTCAGCGTGCCCACCACCAGCATCTTCGGGTTCGAAGGCGACTGCGCCAGCGCACGGATGGATTGCCCATCCATCTGCGGATTCTTTATCCAGGTCTTCCCCGCGTCATGGCTGATGAACAATCCGCCATCCGGGTGGTCCACCACCCATGCAGCGACATAGATCGTCTTCGGATCGGCCTCGTCTACCGTGATGTTGTCCAGGATCAGGTCGTCCTTGGGGGAAAGCTTCGTCAGCCGCTGCCAAGACGAGCCTCCATCGCGGCTCTCGTATAGCCAGCTATTCGTCGTCCCGAGGTATATGTGGCGGCTGTCCGACGGGTCGGCCGCAAAGCTGCGCGCATCGCCGCCGTCCGGCCCGACCGGCACCCACGCGCCAGCCACGGGATTGGCGTTCGTTGCCACCTGCGGCGGCATCGCCAGGAGAGGAAGGGAGCACGCGGATACGAGCAACAAGGACGCGAGTCGGCGATTCATCGAGCGGGGAAACCTCGTGTAGGGACTGTTACTGCAAGAGTAACGGGCAGAAACAAGGCTGGCAATCACCCG
This sequence comes from Acidobacteriaceae bacterium, assembly GCA_036376445.1. Lineage (GTDB taxonomy): Bacteria > Acidobacteriota > Terriglobia > Terriglobales > Acidobacteriaceae > KBS-83. The sequence continues at coordinate 3,515 of DASVAI010000464.1, read as the reverse complement.
AATGTGCCTGTACCAACCTGAGCATCGGCCGCATGACGCTTCTGCGGGGATTGGGGGAGGCACAGAAAAGAGGGCTGACCGGAGACCGGTCAGCCCTTGATTGAGTACTGAGCAGCGCCTACTTAGCGGCTGCCTTCTTCTTGTGATGGGGCTTGGCGCCGCGGCCAGTGCGGGTCTGGGGCCGCACGCTGTCCTCGTTCACCTGGGTTGTGCCCTGCACGTCGTTGTCGAAGTTGGCGCCGGCCGGAACCAGGTAGTTCTGCGCCTGCTTGCCCGGCTCGCTGCCAGTCCGTACCTGGATGCGGGAGGCGTCAATACCCTTCTCCTTCACCAGGTAGTCCTTCGTGTTGACGGCGCGCTGTGCTGCCAGCTTCGGACCCTGCTTCTCGCCGGTTGCCGAGTCGCCAACCACCACGGCAGTCGCATCCGACTGACGCTGCAGGTTGAGGGCTACGTCATCCAGGCAGGCCTTGGCTTCATTGTCCACGCGGGCCGGACGCCGCTTGTCACGATCGAAGTTGATCGAGCAGAGCGTTTGCGTCTTCGGCTGCGGCGGCGGTGGCGGTTGCTCCACGTTCACCGTAGTGGTGCTCGAAGCAGTCTGGCCCTTGTCGTCAGACACGTTGCAGGTCACGGTAATCGGACCGGCAGGCGCGCCAGACGTGTTCAGGGTCGCCGATGTGTTGTTGCCGTTGATCTGGCCGGCCGAGGTCGAATAGGTGTAGGTCAACGGACGGTTCTGCGGGCTCACGCCTTGCGCAGTGATCGTCGAGCTGTCACCCGGCTTGACCGTGGTCGGGTTCGCCGAGCAACTGATCGTCGGCGGCTCGAACTGTTTCACCTCGAAATTCGCGGTGCAGTCGGCGAACTGGCCCGCCTTCTGTCCCTGCGAGAGGTGCCCGGTTACGGTGTAGCTGCCCGGATTCAGTCCGTTGGTGTCGACATTGCCGGTATTGGTGTCGCCCGAAATCTTGACCCCGTTGTTGCCAGTCCACGAGTAGGTCGCGTTCTTCTTGGGATTCAGATTGCCGGCCGTGCCCGTAATGGTGACCGGGTCGCCCGGGTACACAGAAGCCGGGCTGGCGGCGCACTGGTAGGTAACCGGCGGCGGCGGTGTGATATTGCCGAGACGGTAGACCAGACCCGCGCTCAGACGGGCTACGTTCAGGTTCGCGCGACCGCCGGTTGGCCAGGGATTCTGCGGACCGAAATTGACGTGGTAGTACTGGTAATCCGCCTGGAAGACGCGGATGGCGAAGTGATGGCCCACGCCGTAGTCCAGACCGCCCCCGGCTGTGAGTGCCGGACCCCAGGTGTACGGCTGTTTGAATGGGCCGCCCAGCCTCACGGCGCCGGCTTCAAAGTGCACAAAAGGCGTCACATCCTCCGTCGGATAGCGGAACACAATGCCGCCCGACGCGACAGAGGCGCCGTCGTTGTTACCGTCAGGATGATTGCTGTATTCGATCTGGCCGCCGACGTAACGGTTGAAATAGTACGTGCCGCTGCCGATCGCGCCGTAATCAATCGACGAGTACGTAACCGGTCCGGTCACGCCCACCAGGGCGCCGCCCGGAATCGTGACGGAACCGTGTGGCGCAAGATATGAGTAACCCGCGAAGATATCGAAGCGGGAGGCGTAGGGCACCTGCGGAGCTGTGGTTGGTGCAGGAGCTGCGGCAGCAGCAGGCGCTGCCTGAGTGCTGCTCGACGACTGATCTTGAGTGGGCTGAGCCGGAGTCTGCGTCGTGTCCTGCGCCAAGAGAGCCGTTGTTCCCAGGCCTACCGCACAGGTTACGAGCAGGATCCGGCTCAGAGAATGCAACGGACGTAAATGCATGCGTCTATCCTCCGCAACCGTACTAAAAGTCATACAAATCAATTACGAATGGCACTCGAGTCTCCCATAATACCCCATGTACTCTCGCCATTCGCATGCACAACGAGCAGGCAGCGCAAGGAAAGCTACCACACGTTGACTAGCTTAGTGCACATATTAGTAGGGGAGCAGCCCAGAATTTTCAATAGCTTATCCAGAGCATCACTAGAGTAACGCATTGTGACTGACAGGCGCCCCGCTACAGAAAAAGGTGCACGCGTCCGGAACAATTCCCGGACTGCACCATCCTAATGGCAGATTTGGCGATTTCAAGCACTATTTCGCCGGAAATTGACCGGAGTTAACCCCTTTTTTCCCTCGCCAAATCCGAAACAAGTCTCAGCCCAGGTTCAGGGCCCGCTTCAACGTCCCGCGCTCTCGCTGGATCTTCTCCTGCAGCAGTGTGATCGCGTAGATGAGCTGTTCCGGACGCGGTGGGCATCCCGGAACGTATACATCCACCGGAATGATCTGATTGACGCCCTGCACCAGCGCGTAATTGTTGAACACGCCGCCCGACGTCGCACACGCTCCCATTGAAATCACCCACTTCGGTTCCGGCATCTGCTCCCATAGCCGGCGGATCACCGGGGCCATCTTCTGCGAGACGCGCCCGGCAATCACCATCAGGTCCGACTGCCGCGGCGAGGGACGAAACACCTCCGCGCCAAAGCGCGCCACATCGAAACGCGCGGCGCCCATCGACATCATCTCGATGGCACAGCAGGCCAGCCCGAAGGTCATCGGCCATACCGAGCTTTTGCGGATCCAGTTCACGGCGAAGTCAAGCGAAGTCAGGATGATCCCCTCCGGCTGTTCTTCGCCGAAGTTCGCCTCCTGCACCTTCATCTGGTTCTTGGCGCTGCTCTCAAGTGAGCCGAAGAGGTAACGATCGCGCGGCGCTGCAGTGCTCATACCGCCAGTATAAACGGCTTGCGCAGGAAGGAGCTCAGTGCGAGTGCTGGGCGTTCTTTGCAGGGGTGGCGGGGTTCGCACCAGGCGAGACGGTGTTGGGAATACTGTTGAGCACAATCACCTGGTCCGGCCTCGTGTATCGCAGCCGCATGTGCGCCTCGTATTCGATCGCATCCGGATCCGTTTTCAGGTGCTCAACATGGTCCTTCAGCCGCTGGTTGTCCTGTTGCAGCTTTTCCAGTTGCCGCGCCAGCATGCGATCTTCGTTTTGCTTGGCGCGATACGCCAGCACACCATTCGCGCCGAAGAGCGCGTGATACCCGAGCAGGGTGGCGATCACCACCGCGAGCACCGTGGCAATGCGCCGCCGCTGTGTATACGCGGCTGTGGCCACGCTGAAGCGGCGCGCCAGCCTGCCCGGCGGCGTCTGGGATGGCGCGGGATTGACCACTCGGACCACTCTCTCACTTCTCCTCTACTGCAGCACCCAATCCTTCGCCGCCCGAGTCAGCGTAGCGCTCTCTTTCTCATTGCGCGCTTCGGCATAGACACGGACAACCGGCTCCGTTCCGGATAGCCGGTAGCAGACCCATGACCCGTCGTCGAAGATCAGCTTCAGGCCATCGGTGCGCACCACCTTCTTCACCGTGAGGCCGGCCAGCTCCGTTGGATCTTTCTTTACCTTCTCAGTGAACTTCTGCTTCACCTCATCGGTCAAGCG
>DASVAI010000447.1:0-8412 GCA_036376445.1 Acidobacteriaceae bacterium | reverse complement strand
AAAAGACAAGGCCACGGCAACGCCGTGGCTTTTTTGCTGTCCCATAAGTCCTTTGTTTAGATATCTTTAAATGTTAAGTCCTTTAGACACCGCACTTAGCGCCCGGCACACCGGCTAAAGGGAATAATATCGTTGACTAACCCACGCCAAATTGATAGTATTTGTGCATGGACAGCCCTAAGACACTCGTAGAAGCTATCAAGTACTTCAGCGACGAACAGGTTTGCATCAATGCAATCGCCTCGATGCGCTGGCCTAACGGGGTGCGGTGCCCCGATTGTCGGACGGGCGATCCCTATTACATCAAGACTCAGAAGCGTTGGAAGTGCCGCGATTGCCGCCGCCAATTCAGCGTCAAGGTAGAGTCGATTTTCGAAGATTCCCCGATCTCCCTGACAAAGTGGCTTCCCGCTCTTTGGCTTCTGGCGAACTGCAAAAACGGCATCAGCAGCTATGAACTTGCCCGCGATCTAGGCGTGACGCAAAAGACTGCATGGTTCATGCTTCATCGTTTGCGGCTTGCAATGAAGAAGCCAGACTTCGGAACCAAACTCGGCGGAAACAGTGGCGGCGAAGTAGAGGTTGACGAGTCGTTTGTCGGCGGCAAGCTGCGCAATATGCATCGCAGCCGAGCGATGAAGTTGGCTGCTACCAAGCGGTCTCAGGGCTACGCCACTGGCGTTCACCATGAGAACAAGACCGCCGTCCTTGGCATCCTCGACCGTGAATCTCGTCAGGTTCGGGCCAAAGTAGTCGCGGACGTAAAGCGCGAGACTCTACAGACCCAGATTCTAAAAAACGTCAAGTACGGTTCCCGCGTTTACACAGATCAGGCGGTAGCGTACGACACTCTGCACCGTCGCTATATCCATGACACCGTGAATCACGCCGACACCTACGTCAAGGACCGCGTCCATACAAACGGGCTGGAAAACTTCTGGTCGCTGATGAAACGGAATCTAAGCGGCACGTATGTGGCAGTAGAGCCATTTCATCTAGATCGCTACTTGGACGAACAAGTCTTTCGGTTCAACAATCGCGCCACCAAGGACAATCCTCTTGATGACACCGACCGCTTCTTGCTGGCACTCACACAAGTTTCCAATCGCCGCCTTACCTACAAGGAACTAACTGGCAAGACCGACGAAGGGGAACAGCAAAGACCCGCGACGTTCTAATCCCTATCGGAAGAGGCGCGGGCCAAAAAAGGCCACTACTTAGGAATGCCGAGATTTTGAAGCTGTTGGTCAGTTTCTGCCAGTTGCTGTTTGGCATCTTGAAATTCACGCACATATTGCGCTAATTCATCTCTCGACAAGAGGTATTCCGGCGCTTGCCCTTCATTGTCCCTTGGCTGCTGGATGTAGATCTTTCCATTCATGGGATCTAGACGCCAGCGCTCGCGGGAAAAGGCAAACGCGCTATACGACGCCGAAATCTTCTCGCCCTTTAAAGTCAAATGCGCCAAGGCCTTCCTCTGCTCCTCGCGCTTCATTATCAATTCACCGATCTGTTGAGCCTTTTCCATATCGCTCATGATCCGCATCCTGCTCCCAAAAGAAAAGCTCTCTTTTGGGAGAGCTGTGAAAAACAAGAACTTACGAAGGCACAAAGGCAGATCACTAACCCAAATAGCCGAGCGCCGTGAGCTATAAAGAAACATCCCCGGTTGTAAAGGGTACTGGCTCAGCCCATCTCTTTGCTGAGCCAGTGAAAGCAACACTAAATGCAACACAAACTGAAAAGCCGTCCATTAGTGGAACGGCTTTTGCCCACTGTTGTCTTTTTGTATGCAGTGGTGAAGCTGGCGATTGGCCTAGTAGCTCTAGTCCACGCTATTCATTAACGACGGCTCTCACTTCTTCCTAGCTCGGTTCCAATCGGGCTAGGAAGACTTTTCGGCTTCGGCCCGCGCTTCGGCTTGCTTTCCTTCGAAGCCTTATCTACTACCAACCGTCTATTCAATTCATCCTTGGAGACACGGAGCACACGTCTGAGTGCATCCTCGAATCTCTTCATTTCAGGTGACTTGGACGTGTTTTCCACAAGGTGCTCGTAATGGGACGGATTTCTCACAGGGTGTAGCGAGTTCAGTGCAGTCGTAAACTAGCCTCATGAAGAGAAGACTCTGAGGCGCGAATCTCACGCGGAACAGCGGTTCGTGTCCTATTCGTTCTAGCCAAGGCGACTGGCCTCTACGCCTCGTAAGTGAAAAGGCCAGCCACCGGTTTCCGCTTGCTACACCCGGTCACGTATTGCTGCGCGGCCGGTTCTTACAGGGGCTGGATTGGTTCGGGACGCGCCTGCAAAGCTAGTGCCCGAGGGTTCGATTCCCTCCAGCTCCACTCGTTGCGTTGCCATTAGCAACACACAATCACTTTAGAACAAATACGACCAAAAAATGCTTGTCTTTGGCAAAAGTTCGCAAGAGTGGCAAAGATAAGCAGAAACCATCTCGATACTAGACATACGCTAGCAGAGCAAAGGGCCATTTTTGGGTTAGCCAAGTACGTTGATGCCCGGCTAAAGAGATCATTCCAAAAGCCTTATCCAGCCAGCCTGCCGAGCCGGTGGGGGGTACCCCTACACTGGCAGCGGATTCCGCTCCAGATAGTTCCGCTGGTGCCAGTAGGGATAGATCGGGCGTCGTTCGCTCGCCTTATCCAGCTTCGCCACTTGCCCGGCAGTCAACTTGAAATCCGCGGCAGCCAGGTTCTGCTTCAACTGCTCCTCGGTGCGTGCGCCGATGATCACGCTCGAGATTGTGGGCCGCTGTAACAGCCAGTTGATCGCCACCTGCGGAATGCTGCGGCCGGTCTCCTTCGCCACCGCGTCCAGCGCATCGACCACGGTGTACAGATACCCGTCGTCTATCGGCGGACCGGCCTCGGCCGTCTGGTGCAGGCGGCTCGTCTCCGGCAGCGGCTGCCCGCGGCGGATCTTGCCGGTCAGCCGGCCCCAGCCGAGTGGGCTCCACACCAGCGTGCCTACGCCCTGGTCGATTGCAAGCGGCATCAGCTCCCACTCGTACTCGCGCCCCACCAGCGAGTAGTAGCCCTGGTATGCCACATACCGGGCCCACCCATATCTATCGGACACGGCTAGCGATTTCATCAGATGCCAGCCGGAAAAATTCGAGCACGCAATGTAGCGCACCTTGCCCGAGCGCACCAGTGTGTCGAGCGTGTACAGCGCCTCCTCCACCGGAGTCAGCGCGTCGAAGGCATGCAGGTGATAGACGTCGATGTAGTCCGTACCCAGCCGCTTCAGGCTGTTCTCCAACGCTTCGACAATGTGATACCGCGATGTGCCGCGATCGTTCGGCCGATCGCTGAGGGGAAAGTATGTCTTGGTCGAGAGCAGCACATCGTGCCGCTTGCCGGCGATCGCCTTGCCCAGGATCTCCTCGGACAATCCGTTCGAATAGCCGTCCGCGGTATCGAAGAAGTTCACGCCCGCATCCAGGCACAAGCCAACGAGGCGCTTCGCCTCTTCGACGTCGGACGCGCCCCACGCGCGGAAGAATTCGTTCCCGCCGCCAAACGTGGCGACTCCATAGCATAGAGCAGGGACCTTCAATCCCGAGCGGCCAAGCAGTCGATATTCCATACCGCAGCAGATGATAGAGATCGCGCAGAAGATGCTGTGGAAAGAAGAAGCCGGTTCAGTCGAAGAGCTCGGGCGCCTGCGGCTTGGCCTCGCGGCGTGCCGTGCGCGTGCTCTCGACCGCCGGCGTGCGCTTCGTGCCAGGCTTGGCCGAAAGCATGCCTAGAATCTCCTTGAGCTCCGTGCGCAGCTTGCCCAGCTTCGGTTGAGCGCGCATGCCGGTCTCGGCAAGATGCATTTGCCCGCTCTCCGCCGGTTTGCGCGACTCCGACTGGATCGCCTGCCGCGCGCCGGGAATCGTGTAGCCCTCTTCGTAGAGCAGGTGACGGATGCGCCGCGCCAGGTCCACCTCGCGACGACGATAAAGCCGCTGGCCGGCGCCGCTCTTGTTCGGCCTTAGCTGGGGAAACTCCGTCTCCCAGAAACGCAGGACATAGGTCTCTACGGCGCAGAGCCGCGCCACTTCGCCAATCCGGTAGTACAGCTTGTCCGGTATCTCCGGCAGCGACTGCTTCTTATGGCGCGGCTGGCCATGCCTTTCAGCAGGCTTCTTCGCCCCACGGGGCGACCCCTTCGTCGATGCTGTGGAAGCCTTACTCGCCATAAATCGTATGCACTGGTTTCCCCGGCAGTATAGGCGCTGCCTGCGCCAAATCGTATCTTTTTCACCTTATTTTCGGCATACGGTCGGCGCGGGTATTTCCCGGAACGTCCACTTACTGTCTGGCGTATCTTTCTGGCGGAGGGTTTTTCGCCATGCCCGGATTGCCTCGCCGCGCTGTCCTCTCGGTTCTCTGTATCGCCCTGCCGCTCGTAGTCGCCGGCTGCTCCATCAATGTCGACAAAGGGAAGAACGGCGAGGACAAGAAGGTCAAGATCGATACGCCGCTCGGCAATATCCATGTGAACGCCGACAAGCCGGCCACCGACATCGGTGTGGCGATCTATCCCGGCGCCAGGTCTGAACCCGACCATGACGGCGATAAGGACGCCGACATACGGCTCGGCTTCGGCGAATGGAAGATGCGCGTTCAGGTAGCGCACTTCAATACCGGCGACGATCGCGACAAGGTGATTGCCTACTACCGGAAATCACTCGGCCGCTATGGCGACGTGATCGAGTGCAAAGGCAATCAGCCGGTCGGGACTCCAGAACGGACCTCTGATGGGCTGACCTGCGCAGAGGATGAGCACGACCACCACGTCAACCTGCACGATAACGAGCATGGGCTGACGTTGCGGGCGGGTTCGAAGCGCCACCAGCACATCGTCGCCTTCGACAAAGACGATGCGGACGCCTCCGGCCCGACGAAGTTCACGCTCATCGCGCTCGATCTGCCTGCGGAGACCTGGAAGAAGGACCGCCAGACCGATTGATTGCTCCCTGAACGGCCCTTCCTGTAGCTTCAGAAGAGCATGATTGCCCACTGCCATCGCTGCGGTAGCACCGTCGACGACGAGGCCAGCTTCTGCCCTCACTGCGCCGCCCCGCAACTCCAGGTGGCTCCGCCGCAGGAAGCGGCCGAGCTGGACTCCGGTCCCATCCGTCCACCGGCGCACCATCGGCGCGCAATTGACTGGCGGCGGCTCATTCGCCTGGCGCTGCTGCTGGCTATCCCGGTGGGCGCGATTGCGCCCTTCTTCTTTTTTCTCCCGCTCGTCGTGGCGGGGCCGATTCTGCTGATCACCCTTTACCAGAAGGGAGGCCGCGCAATGCCGTTGGATGGAAAAGCCGGCTTCCGCATTGGCACATTGATGGGAGTGCTGACGGCATATATCTCGGCTTTTGGGCTTTCCGCTTCGGAGTTGTTCGAGCGTTTCTGGCTGCACCGCGGTTCGGCAATTGACACGCAATTCACGGTGGAGCTGCAGCAGTTGACCGAGACAAGCCGGCAAATGGCTCAGGCCAACAGTCTGAACGCACAGCAGGCCCGCGCCATGCTGAACTTCTTCCTTTCGCCTGACGGGCGGGTTGTATACACCTTCTTCAACACAGCGCTCCTTGCGTTCGGTATCGTGCTGCTGGCGGGACTGGGCGGCGTGCTGGGGGCAAGGCTCACCCGCCGGTCGGCTTCGCATTAGTGCGGGTTGCTAGCTCATCAGGCCTGCTCGTATCATCGGCTGGAAGCCCATCATATGACCGCAACCATGCCACAACTGCGCGAAAAAGCACGCATCATGTCCGCGTCGGAGATCGACCGCACGCTCGTTCGGCTGGCACATGAAATTGTCGAGAAGAACTCCGGTGCGCAGAATCTCGGCCTGGTCGGGATCAAACGCCGTGGGGCGCCGCTGGCCCAGCGCCTCACTCGCCTGATTTCGAATATCGAGAAGCATCCAGTCGACAGCGGCATGCTGGACATTAGTTTCTATCGCGACGATCTTTCCACCCGCGACATACGCCCTGTGGTCCAGCCCGGCGATATCGGTTTCGACGTAAACGAACGCGACATCATACTGGTGGACGATGTGCTCTACACGGGCCGCACCACCCGCGCCGCGCTTGACGCGCTGTTCGATCGCGGCCGTCCACGGCGTGTTCAGTTGCTCACGCTGATCGATAGAGGCCATCGCGAGTTGCCGATCGAAGCCACGTTTGTCGGCCGCAAAGTGCAGACTACGTCCAGAGAGATCGTGGAGGTCAAGCTCCAGGAGATCGATAACGACGAACAGGTTCTGCTGGTGGAGCCCGTTGCCTAGTAGTCGATACCTGCAGTCGCTCCCGATCAAGGAGCCGCGATAATGGCGGCGACCTCCACCCATTCCCAGGAACTCCGCTGGATCCGCGGGCCTGTTCCTTCACGGTCCCGGTCGCTGCTTTCGCCCGGAGACCTCGCTCTCTCGGGCGTCTCCGAAGTGCTGAAAGCGGCGACCTTCTTAGAGAAGGAAGATCCACTCAAGCGCGCCCTTCGACTGGCAAAGCGTCGAGTGGCGCTGCTCTTCTACGAGTCCAGCACTCGCACCCGAACCTCGTTCGAGCTGGCCGCCAAGGGTCTTGGCGCAGATACCACGCTTGTGAGCGCGCTTTCCTCGAGTATCGAAAAGGGTGAAAGCCTGAAGGACACCGGGCTCACACTTCACGCGCTTGGAGCCGAATGCATCATTCTGCGCCATCCGAACTCAGGCGCACCCTATCTACTGGAGCGCGTCACCGGTCTGCCGGTGCTGAACGCCGGCGATGGTATGCATGCGCACCCGTCACAGGCCTTGCTCGATCTGCGCACCATTCTCTCGCGGCTGAAGCCGGAGCATGCCGGCCGGGGCGTCGATGAGAGCACTCTGGCCGGCATCACTGTCTTGATCACCGGGGATATCCTGCACAGTCGCGTAGCGCGATCGAACGCTGAACTTCTGCCGCGGTTGGGCGCGCGCGTCATCTTCTGCGGACCCAAACCCTTGCTGCCCGATGAGGCCGCGGAGATAGGGCCGCGAATCACGGTGGAGCGTGACTTCGAGCGCGCGATGCGCAGCGCTCAGGTCGTGATGATGCTGCGCATCCAGAAGGAGCGGCTGGCAGGGCTTGAGCTGGACCTGAATGATTACATCGCCGGCTACCAGTTACATGCGGCACGATTGTCCACCCATGCGCCGCGTGCGCTGGTGATGCATCCCGGTCCGATGATTCGCGGCCTGGAGATCACCAGCGAAGTTGCCGACGGTCCGCAGTCCGCCGTGGTGGAGCAGGTGCGCCATGGTGTAGCGATACGCACGGCGCTGATTGCGCGTGCTCTGGATGCAATGCCGGAGGTTGCCTTCGCATGAGCGAGACACACCGACGTGTCCTGATTCGTAATGGACATCTCATCGATCCCGCGAGCAGGATTGACGCGCCACGCGATCTGCTCATCGAGAACGGTCGGATTGCGGCGGTTGAAACCGCGATCGCAGTTGATCCGAAGTCAGTTGACGTCATTGACGCGACCGGACTGATTCTGACACCGGGGCTGGTCGATATCCACGTGCACCTGCGCGAGCCCGGCCAGAGTTACAAGGAGACCATTGCGACTGGAACCGCTGCCGCGGCAGCGGGCGGATTCACCAGCGTGGCCGCAATGCCGAACACGGTTCCAGTGAATGACTCGCCGGAGATCACACGCTGGATGCAGGCGCCCGAGCGCGGGGGGCAGATACGCGTTTACCCCATCGCCGCCGCGACGAAAGGCAGCATGGGCGAGCAGCTCACCAATTACGCAGCCATGCGCGAGGCCGGCGCTGTGGCGGTGACTGACGACGGCAAGCCGATCCTGGGCGATGACACGATGCGTGCTGTGCTGCGCGGTGCAGCGGATGCGGGATTGCCGGTGATTCAGCATGCGGAGGACACGCGCATAACCGGCGGTTGCTCGATGAATGCCGGCGCGCTAGCGTTCCGGCTCGGCCTGCGCGGCATGCCGGTGGAGGCCGAGGCCGGCATCGTGGCGCGTGATATTGCGCTGCTGCGCGAGCTGAAAGATGATCGCGCGCACCTGCACGTCGCGCATCTCTCGACAAAGAAGGCGCTGGATCATGTGCGCGCCGCGCGCAAGAGCGGGTTGCACGTCACCTGCGAGGTGACGCCACACCACTTCGCATTGACCGAAGCGGCCGTGAACGAATACGACACGCATGCCAAGATGAATCCGCCGCTGCGCTCCCCCGGGGACCGTGACGCGATGACCGAAGGGCTGCTGGACGGGACGATCGACTGCATCGCCACCGATCACGCGCCTCATGCCGCGCATGAAAAGGAACAGGAGTTTGAGCGCGCGCCTAACGGCATTACAGGCCTCGAAACATCGCTCGGGCTCAGCCTGGCCATATTGCATC
>DASVAI010000440.1:0-6081 GCA_036376445.1 Acidobacteriaceae bacterium | reverse complement strand
CGGATGCGGTGGCTTCGCGGCGGGTAGTGGGCTTGGCGCTGACATCGACCATGCGGGCGCGGCCGGATGCGTCGTAGTGTGAGAGCTTCTTCGGCATGGGGAGAGTGTATGGGACTGGCCGTCCCAGGCAACGGCGCCTGCAGCGCGTTCTGTAGGGTTCGCTCCCTTTGGTCGCTCACGGACTCGCCGTCCGGGGCACATGCGCCTGCGGCGCGTTTGTGGGGGTTCGCTCCGTTGTCGCTCACGGCGGGTTTTGTAGGTTGGCTCAGAACAGCAGATTCTCTTCGACAGGCGCTGGGCAGGCTCTCCACTTGGCTTCGCTCCGGTCGGATGACGATTGCGGGCTTGGAGCTGCACAGGCCGACAGTGCAATCAGGGAGTTGTCGGGCGCTGCTTTCTTCGACTGCTCGCGTTGCAGGAGTTTGCTGAAGGTAACGATCGGGTGTTTGGAGTTCCTGCGTCGCGCGCGCCGCTCGAGGAGGCGTTGGGTGGCGGCGAGGTCGTGGTCCTGACCGGTCTTGACGAGGAAGAGGTCGGCGATGAGTTCGTGGTTGCGACGGACGAAGCAGAGCTGGCGGCGGAACTCCTGACGCGGGCACCCCCCTCCCCCCTCCCGGTGCGGGAGGGCGCGGTATAACTCGTGCCAAATCATGAGGATATGTGGTCTCCCGAGCATCAAAATCGTCTTTCTAAAGGGGTTACGGGCAAAATCGTCATTCCATTGGGCTTACAGGATACTGTTTTGAGCACAAATAGAAAAAGCCACCTCCGTGGTGGCTTTTCTTCTTTGATTCTCTATTTCTATTGTAACGAATTGAGGGGAATGATCTGGCAGGTTTGTTGTGGATCCCCGCTCCGTTAGTAATGGATCGGTGGACGCTTTGCGTCTGCTGTGTCATGAGTCGGGTTTTGTTGGATACCCACTTTCAGTTCGCTGAGGCTTCAGCGGCCTGATAATGAGCCGCATGTCTCAGTCCACGCGTCGGCGCAGAATCCCAGACTTCGGCACGCCCTTAAATGGGGCCGACACTTGTGAGGAAGCTGGAGAGAGAACCGTCTCCATCTGCTTGTCGTAATCGGGAGGATTCTTAGAAAGGTGAGGCCACGCTATGCGAACAGAAACGCCGCAATCGGCGACTATCCTCTCCGACGTCGCAGCCGTCATTTCGACTGAACCCGCGCCGACCTTCTTGCCATCTATGAACAAGCTCACTTCGCCACCCTTGCCGGCCCCTCCGCCTGCATAAGCGAACTCCATGGGCACCTGATGATTGCCAGCGGGAATCGGGCTCGCAGACTCAGCGCGACAAAGCGCAAGGCGCGTGCGAAGCTACGGACGATTATCGAAGTTCGGGAGGGCTACTGCTCCGAGCCTTTGCGACGAGAAAGTATCCGGAGGTCAGGGACACGATCACCGCAGAAAGTCCTGCCAACCTGAGGCCAGAAGTGTGCTCGAAGTCCAGTTGGATCACGTGCCGCGCGACGGCGATAATCGCCACTATGAGAATCACTTCGAGCTTCACATGATGGTGTTCGAAGTATGTGCGAAGCGTTTCCAAGAGCTCCAGACCGAGCACCACCGTTAAAACACCTGCAAAGCATCTTTGCATCAGAGGTAGCAGCATTCCCACGGAATCGATCTTTGCGACGTTAACAGACACGCCTCTAATAAACAGTACCCAGACGATGCCTGTGGCAGTGGCCACGGCCACAATAAGCAGGACTTTTAAGGCCGTTACGGCCAACGTCTCAAGCGCCGGGATGATCATCTCATCGATCTTTGTGCTTCTTATCATCTACAAACCTCCGGGCACTGGCGAATCCGTGATGCGAAAACCGTTCCGCCGGACAAGGGTAAGGCACACGCTACGCTTTGACCCAAACTTCGATACTGGGAAACCCCCTGGGCTAGTGACAACCAAGCGGTCGGCATGCGTTCGAATCCCATCGGGGACACCAAACACCCTCCGTCCGAGAGTGTTTCAGTAACGAGAAACGCGCTTTTCGCCATTTGGCCGATTTGTCGGCTACTCGGACAAGTGCCCGAATTCTCGATTGACGCATTCAGGGGCGAGGCGCTCATTGACTGGGGTTGCGGTGGTTTGTCGCCGACTCGTCAGTAACTCTCCGGCAAACACCTCCGGGTAGAGGAATCCCACTGCATCAGTTGGCAAATTGCGGTAATGAATCGGTGGACGCTTCGCGTCGACTTGACTCACCCACCCTACGCCTACGCGTAGGATGGGGCACCCGCTTGTGGATCGGGATACGTTGGTATTGCGGATGTGAATGAATCCCATGTCCCAACATCAGGGCCATGGGGCGCCTGGCTGTCGGCCATGCTTCATGGCAGGAGAATCCGGACGGTTGCGTTGGCTTCGATGGCCGTATCCGGTGGGAGAACGACGAAGCAGTTGGAGCGAGCTGTGGCGGCGAGGTCGCCGGAGCCTTGCCAGGGAATGCGGCGGACCGTGGCGTGATCCCAGCCTGCATCGAGGTGCGCGGGCAGGAAGCGGGTGAGGTCGGTTGGGGGCTCAGGTTCGGCGAGGGTGGCTTGTGCGAATTGCGGTCCCAGTGCGGTCTCACCGGCGAGAGCGCGGAGCTTGGGCGCGGCAAAGAGCAGAAACGTAACCATGGTGGATACGGGATTGCCGGGCAGGCCGAAGAAGGGAAGCGGCCGGGCGTCTGCCGGAAGCTCACCGAAGACAGTAGGCTTGCCGGGCTGGATGCGCACGCCGGTGAAGTGGAAGGCTGCGCCGCGTTCGGCGAGCGCCTGCTCGACCAGGTCGTATTTGCCCGCGGAGACGCCTCCTGAGAGGAGGAGCAGGTCGCTGGACGGCTGTGCGGTGCTGAGGAGGGCGCGGAGGTCGTCGAGATTGTCGCGGGCGATGCCGAGGAGGATGGGCTCGCCGCCGGCAAGCGAGACGAGCGCGGCGAGCGAGGCGCTGTTGGAGTTGCGAATCTGGTGCGGCTGGGGACACGCGTTGATATCGACCAGCTCATCGCCGGTGGCCAGGATGGCGACGCGGGGGCGGACGAAGACTTCGACCTGAGCAGCGCCGACGGAGGCGAGGGCGGCGATGTGGTTGGCGGCGAGGCGCGTGCCGGCGGGGAGGACGGTATCGCCGGCGCGGGCCTCGCTGCCGACGGGCACGATGTGGCTGCCGGCCGTGACCTTGCGGCCGGGCGCGAGGCGGATGTGATTGTCGGTGCTCTCGACGTGCTCGAGCATGACGACTGCGTCTGCGCCTTGAGGGACGGGAGCTCCTGTCATGATCTCAAGCACAGTGCTGGGCTGGAGGTTGGCGGAAGCGGGCTCGCCCGCGCGGAGGGTTCCGACGACGGGAAGCCAGTTGCCGGTGGAGATCGCCGCGGCCTGGACGGCATAGCCATCGCGAGTGGAACGATGGAAAGGCGGCAGGTCTCGGTCGGCACTCACTGGAGTCGAGAGAACGCGCCCCAGAGCCTGTTGGAGGGGAAGCTGTTCGGATGGGCGCTTCGCTGCAGCGAGCTGCTGCGCGTGCTGGAGGACAAGAGCGGCGGCATCGGGGTAGGTGAGGATCACGTTGGTATTGTGCGCCCGGACTGGCCGTCCGAGGCAAAGGTGCCTGCGGCGGGACTGGCCGTCCGGGCAAAGGCGCCTGCGGCGCGTTGTGCGAGGTTCGCTCCGTTGTCGCTCACGACAGTGTCCCCGGGCGAGCATAGGAATAGCGAATCTATCCACGCGCCTTCGGCGCTCGCTCGAGATGACGGAGTGAGATGCGGATAAGAAAACGGCGCCGCTTTGAGACGGCGCCGTTCGTGGAGCGTGGTTCGCGCTACTTGGCCTTGTAGCTCTTGGCCTGTTTGCTGCCGATCTGCGCGAGGATGTTTTTCGCGTCGGCGGCCATGGGGCCATTGGGGTCAAGCTGGAGGTACTTCTCGTAGGCCTCTTCGCAGCCCGGAGGCGCGACGATCTTGTTGGTCTTGGGGTCGACGGTCGCTTTGCCGATCAGCGCCTGGCCCTTGAGGTAGTAGGGGACTGGCTTGTTGGGATCGGCGGCGATGGCCTTGTCTGCTGCCGCTACAACCGCGTCGGGATTGCCGCCGGATTTGGCGAGCACGATGGCCTCGTTCGAGTAGTACATGCCGGCCTGCGCGGGCTGTGCCTTGGCGGCGGCATCGTAAGCGGCGGTGGCGTCAGGAATCTGGTTCTTGCCGGCGTAGGCTTCCCCGAGGGTGTTGTTGGCCGCGCCGTCGATCTCCGGGCTGGGTTTCTTGGAAGCGGCGTTGGTCTCGAGCGCCTTCTTGGCGGAGGTGATGGCGTCGTCGTACTTCTTCTGGCCGTTCTGCGCGATGGCCAACTCGACCCAGAGGACGGCGGCATCGGGCTTGGCACTGGAGTCACGCTGCATCAGGGTGGCTGCGTCATCGAACTTCTTGTCCTTGATGTCCTGACGCGCGGTGGCGAGGTCCGCATTCAGGTTCTTGACCTGAGCGTTCTCCTTCTGGATGCTCGCGTTCTTGCCTTTGAGCTCTTGAAGCTGCTTCTGCTCTTCGGGCGAAAGCTTTTTGATGTATTCGGGGCGGGAGAGGTCGAAGTCTTGAGCGACGTTCTGGCCGGCCTCGATTTTTATGTTCTCGAAGCGATCGACAGGCTTGTAGTTCGCGTCGTTCGCATTCTTGACGAACATGGTGATGACATAGGTGCCGGGAGCGATGTTGTCGCCCTTGTAGTCGCCGTTGGCGTCGGTGTTGAAGGTGTACTTGGCGTTTTTGCCGTCAGTGGAGACCTGAATCTGGGCATTGACCAACGGAGTGGCGGCGGGATCCTGGGCATGGCCGTGAATCGAGCCGGTCTGTTGCTGGGCATAGAGTGCCAGCGGGGCAATCAGGGCTGCGGCGAGCCAAAGATGTTTCTTCATTGTCTTTCTCCTTTGGGGGCGTTGGCCGTCTGTTTCCAGTCGGTGGCGTAGGGGATGGGGTCGTCGATTCCTGCTTCGGCGAAGGCGCGAAGCCGGAGGATGCAACTCTCGCATGTTCCGCAGGCGGCCTGGTTGCCGGTATAGCAGGACCACGTTACATGGAAGGGCGCGGAAAGTTCAAGGCCACGCCGGACTATCTCATGCTTGCGCATGGAGATAAGCGGCGTTTCGACACGGATGGAGCCGTCGCGGGTGCCGGTGCGGATGAGTTGTTGAAAGGCCTGATAGTAGGCGGGGCGGCAGTCGGGATAGCCGGAGCTGTCCTGCTCGACGGCGCCGATGTAGACCGCGTCGGCGCCAAGGACCTCGGCCCAACTGACTGCGGCGGACAGGAAATGCGCGTTGCGAAAAGGCACATAGGTGACGGGAATCCGACCGCCAATGGCGTTTTCGTCGGCGGGTGCATCAGGGACTTCGATGTTGGTATCGGTGAGGGCGGAGCCGCCGATGATGCGAAAGATGTCGATGGAGAGCGCGAGGAACTTCGCGAGCCCGAGCTCGCGGGCGATCGCGCGGGCGGACTGTAGTTCTTTCAGTTCAGTGCGCTGGCCGTAGCTGAAGTGGAGCGCATATGTTTCGTGCTCGCGGGCGGCGATGGCGGCGCAGACGGCGGAGTCCATGCCGCCGGAGAGGCACACTACAGCGCGCGAGCGGGAGCCGTTGGTCTGCGGCGAGGGTGTCGGTTCTGTCATTCCCATCCCACTCTGATGCGGACTTGCCGTCCGGGGCAACCGCACCTGCGGCGCGTTTCTTTGGGTTCGCTTCCGTTGGTCGCTCACGTTAGCTCACCTATTGACCAAAGGGAGCTTAAATGAGGAGGTTAAGCGATTCCGAAGTCGATGAAGGCTCGCTGGGGATCGGTGTGGAGGAGGGTGACGTTGACGGTATCGCCGACCTGAAGGCCTTGCTCGCCGCGCATCACGCGGCCTTCGACGGGCGGGTTGAAGACGCGGACGTAGACGCCTTTGTCGCTGGCTCCGGTGATGACGCCGTGGAAGAGCTTGCCGATGCTGCCCGCGAGAGCGACGGCGGCGGCTCGCTTGCGCATGGCGCGTTCCACCTTGTCGCCGGCCTTGTCCTGGAGATTGCAGTGCAGGGCGATTGCTGCGAGTTCGTC
>DASVAI010000439.1:0-20321 GCA_036376445.1 Acidobacteriaceae bacterium | reverse complement strand
ATAAGTGCCCGAGAGGGGGGTGGCACCATAATCATTCGTGCGGAATGGCCCCACGGAACCATTGGCGAAGACGGTCCCTTGCGGCTTCGGGATGAGCACGCGCGCAGAGAAGCTGAGGGGCTGGCCCTGATGCACGTTGTGGATCTGAAGTTCAGGGAACTGAAGGCGCAGCGGAGGCGCGCTGCCGGTTGCAAGAAAATCAAGCGTGGTCCCATCGGCAACGATGGTCTCGATCGCAATCCTCTGTTCAGAGGGAGCGACCAGGTTCCCGTTGAAATCCAGCTCGCGCGCCTTGGTTCCTGGCGGGGGAATCCGCACATGAAGTCCGCCCAGACGAATCTCATACAGTTCATGCGGGTGAAAGATCAGGTTCGTCCACGAGCCGACAACCGTCATGCGGCCGAGCGTGGCCAGCGGGGGGATCTGCGTATCGCCATGGCGATAGAAGGTCACGCCGTCTGCCACGTAACCGGGGTGAGGGAAATAGGTTCGATGATAGCGTTTCACCAGCACCCGGCTGCGGAAGGTGCGCTCCAGCAGAGGGTGCACTTCGCGGTAGCGAAAGGGCCAATAGATGAGCATCACAGAAATGCCCGCCAGCGCGAGCACAAAGACGCCGAACATAGCCAGCTCGATGATGTGGCGTCTGTGTTTCCATGAGGTGGAGCGCCGCTGTTCCGATGCGCTGGTAGTTGGGCTACTGGACACAGCCTGCCGCTCCTAGGCTACGAAATCCAGATGGTCCGTGCCGCAGCGCGGTTGTCTCTTATTGAGAGTTCCTTTGCTCAGAGTTTTTACAGAGATCCGGCTCCAAGGTCCTGCTCGAAGATAAGTCCGGACAACCCGGGTTCCGCCATCCCACAAACGCGTCGAAGGCCGTTCTCGATCAGTGCATAATCCGCCAATGTATTGATCGAAGACAACTCGGCCCTAAAGGTCGTGTTTCCGGCGACCCTTAATTGTCCGATTACGATCGATTTGATTACTAGCGCAGCTTCTCCGCGACCGATTTGGCCTGGGTGAAGAGGAGCAGGTAGTCGGGGCCGCCTGCTTTGGAGTCTGTCCCTGACATGTTGAAGCCGCCGAAGGGGTGGGCGCCCACCATCGCTCCGGTGCTCTTGCGGTTGAAGTAGAGGTTGCCGACGTGAAAGGCGCGGCTGGCATGCTCGAGCTTGCGCTGGTCGGCGGAGTAGACCGAGCCGGTGAGTCCGTATTCCGTGTTGTTGGCGACGTTGAGCGCTTCTTCGTAATGCTTCACGCGGATGAGCGCGAGGACGGGGCCGAAGATTTCCTCCTGCGCGATGCGCGCGGTGGGCGCAACGTCGGCGATGACGGTGGGCTCGATGTAGTAGCCGCCCTCGGCGTTCTGGGCGGGCTTGCCGCCGGCGATGATGCGGCCTTCCGACTTGCCGATGTCGATGTAGTTGAGGATGCGCTTCATGGCGGCCTCGTTGACGACCGGACCCATATAGGTATTGGCGGCGGGGTCGCCGACCTTGAGCTCGCCGACGCGTTGCTGGAGGCGCTCGATGAATGCGTCGTAGATGGGCTCTTCGATGATGGCGCGCGAGCAGGCGGAACACTTCTGCCCGTTGA
Source organism: Acidobacteriaceae bacterium (assembly GCA_036376445.1). Lineage (GTDB taxonomy): Bacteria > Acidobacteriota > Terriglobia > Terriglobales > Acidobacteriaceae > KBS-83. Next base: position 18,725 of record DASVAI010000439.1, on the reverse strand, counting down.
AGCCGAAGGCAGAGGCGACAACACCTTCGACGGCGGCGTCCATGTCGGCGTCGGAGCTGACGATGATGGAGTCCTTGCCGCCCATTTCGAGGATGGTGCGCTTGATCCATCGCTGGCCGGGCGGCGTTTTGGCGGCGTGCTCGTGAATTTCGAGGCCCACCTTTTTTGATCCGGTGAAGGCGATGAAGCGCGTCTTCGGGTTGTCGACGAGCGCGCGACCGACTTCCGGGCCGCCCTGCACGAGGTTGACGACGCCAGGCGGCATGCCGGCTTCTTCGAGCACGTCGAGGAAGCGCGCGGCGACGGTGGGCGCGTCGGGCGAGGGCTTGAGCACGACGGTGTTGCCGCAGACGATGGCGGCGGCGGTCATGCCGGCCATGATGGCGAAGGGGAAGTTCCACGGCGGGAGGACGGCGCCGACGCCGAGCGGGACATAGATGAGCTTGTTGCGCTCGCCGGGATATTGGATGGGCGGCTCGGCGTGCGACAGGCGCAAGGCTTCGCGCGCGTAGAACTCGAGGAAGTCGATGGTCTCGGCGACATCGGCGTCGGCCTCGGCCCAGTTCTTTCCCACCTCATAGACAAGCCAGGCGCAGAACTCGAACTTGCGATCGCGGATGATCTTCGCGGCCTGAAGCAATAGCGACGTGCGCTGCTCGACGGGAACGTACTGCCAGGTGTCAAAGGCTTTGAGTGCGGCGTCGATGGCCTGCTGCGCGTGCCCGGGGGTGGCCTCCTGGTGAATGCCGACGAGCTGCGCAGGCCTTGCGGGATTCGTGGAGCGGAGCTGCTTGCCGGTGCGCACACGCTCGCCACCGATGACGAGCTCGTATTCATGGCCGAGCATTTCACCGACACGCTTCAGAGCGTCTTTCATGGCGTGCTCGTTCGCGCTGGCCTTGAAGTCGGTAAAGGGCTCGTTGCGGAAGGAGCCGCTGGGGGCAAGCGGGAGGATGACGGTGGAGATCTCGGTGGCTGCCATAACCGCATAGTTTACGGCAAGGACTGGCCGTCCAGGCAAATGCACCTGCGGCGCGGGCGGTGGGGTTTGCTCCCTTTGGTCGCTCACGTCAGAGTGTGCTAGCAACCTAGCTGGTTCCGGCGGTCTCCTCTTGACAACCTAGAGAACCGGGCGGATGATTCCTCTTGATTGGCTATAGGAGAGCACTGAGATGGCGAAGAAGGCGAGCGACCTGGTGCAGGGCACGCTGGAGATGCTGATTCTGAAGACGCTGGCGCTGGAGGCGATGCATGGCTATGGGATCGCGATCCGGATTGAGCAGATCAGCAACGGGGTGTTTCGGGTAAATCCTGGGTCGCTGTTCCCTGCCCTGAGCCGGATGGAGCGCAGTGGGCGGATCAAGGCGGAGTGGCGCGCGACGGAGAACAACCGGCGGGCGAAGTACTACCTGCTGACGGAGAGCGGGCGGAAGGCGCTGAAGGACGAGACGCGCGAATGGGGCCGGCAGACCGCGGCGATTGCGCGGATTCTTGAGGCGTAGACGGAGGAGACGACGATGTTGCTGCGGCGATTTCTCGGCGGGTTGAAGGCGCTCTTCCGCAAAGCGGAGCGAAGCGCGGAGATGGAGGAGGAGTTCGCGGAGTTCGTGCGGGCTTCGGCTGAGGATAAGGCGCGACGCGGCATGAGCGCTGCGGATGCGGTGCGCTCGGCGCGGGTGGAGATGGGGAGCGCGGAGTCCGTGAAGCAGAAGGTGCTGGCGGCGGGGTGGGAGTCGGCAGCGGAGTCGGTGTGGCAGGACGTGTGGTATGGACTGCGGCAGATCCGGAGGAATCCGGGATTCTCGATTGTGGCGCTGGTGACCCTGGCGCTGGGCATCGGGGCGAACACGGCGATCTTCACGCTGGTGCATGCGGTGATGCTGCGCGAGCTGCCGATTGCGCATCCGGAGACCCTCTACCGCGTGGGCGAAGGGGAATACTACTGCTGCGAATGGGGCGGACTCGAAGGTTCGTGGGGAACGTTCGATTATCCGTACTACAAGCATGTGCGGGATACGGATGCGAGCTTTGAGCAGGTAGCGGCGTTCTCCGGGAACACGCCTTCGTTCAACGTGCGGCGCGAAGATTCGGTGGCCGGAGCGCGGACGATGAATGGGGAGTATGTTTCGGCGAATTACTTTGCGACGCTGGGGATTCAGGCGGCGGAGGGTCGGCTGATTCAGGCGGCGGATGATCGCGCGGCGGCTGCGCCGGTTGTCGTAATGGGATACCGCATGTGGTTGCAGGAGTATGGCGGCGATCGCTCGATTGTGGGGTCGACGCTAAACGTGAACGGGCAACCGATGACGCTGATCGGGATTGCTCCGCAGGGCTTCTTCGGCGATCGGTTGAGCGCGAATCCGCCGGCACTATGGATTCCACTGAGCATGGAGCCGGCCTTTGAGGGCGAGGGTGCAAAGTCGCTGCTGTACAGCTCGGGCGATGCGTGGCTGTATGTGATTGGGCGGTTGAAGCCGGGCGCAGTTCCTGCGCAGGTGCAGGCGCAGCTCTCGACGGATTTACAGCATTGGCTGCGTGCCCAAGGCCGCACCGATGATGCCGACCAAAAGATCGCAAACCAGCATATTCAATTGACCCCGGGCGGCAGAGGCATTTCGTCGTTCCGCAGCGATTCGAAGCAGGGACTTTATCTGTTGTCTGCGGGTTCGTTGCTAGTGCTATTGATCGCATGCGCGAACCTGGCAAATCTGCTGCTGGCGCGCGGCGCGGCGCGGGAACATCAGACGGCGCTGCGGCTTTCGCTGGGCGCTTCGCGGGCGCGGCTGATTGGTTCCGTGCTGACGGAGAGCGTGCTGCTCTCGCTGATCGGCGGGGCGCTGGGCGTGATGCTGGCGTATGCCGGGTCGCGCGCGATTGTGCTGATTGCGTTTCGCGGCGCGACTTACATTCCGGTGAGCGCAGAGCCTTCCCTGCCCGTGCTTGGCTTTGCGCTGGGGCTTTCGCTGGTGACCGGCATCATCTTTGGTGTGGCGCCAGCGTGGATGGGAACGCATGCCGATCCGTCACGGGGCCTGCGCGGCGGCCATCGCACCAGCACGGCCCATGCCTCGCGACCGCAGAAGGTGCTGGTAGTAGCGCAGGCTGCGCTTTCGATTGTGCTGCTGGCGGTGGCGGGGCTGGTGACGAAGAGCCTGAGCAACCTGGAGAAGGCGGACCTGGGATTCCAGACGGAAGGGCGGCTGCTGGCGAACCTCAACTTCAAAGCGGCGGGATACGAGCCGGCGCAACTGCCTGCGCTGTATGAGGAGATACAGGACCGGCTGGAAGCGCTTCCCGGCGTGAAGAGCGCGAGCCTCTCGGCCCAAACTCCGCAGAATCTCTGCTGCATCAGCTTAGACATTCTGATTGGGGGCCGCTCGGAAAGCTGGATACCGAATGTCGATGTGGGATTCAACCGCGTCGGCCCGCATTACTTTGAGACGATCGGCACGCCGATGCTGCGGGGACGCGCTTTTACGCGGCAGGACACCCAGGCGGCGCAGCATGTAGCGGTCGTCGATGAAGCATTCGCGCAGCGTTTCTTCGCGGGCGGGAATGCAATCGGGCAGCACATCGGCCTTTCGCTGCCAGGGCATGGGTACGACTACGAGATTGTCGGCATAGTGCGGAATACAAAGTACAGAACTCCGACAGCCGTGCAGCGACCGATGTTCTTTGTGCCGTTCACACAGACAATTCATTATGAGCCGACGGGATACCAGCGGCTGGAGAACGGGACACTGTACGCGAATTCGATTGAACTGCATGTTGCGGGTGCCCCCGAGAGCTATGAGAAGGCGCTGCGCGATGTGCTGGCGAGCGTAAATCCGAATCTCTCGCTCGGCGATGTGAAGAGCTACAGCGAAAGAGTCGCGGAGCGCTTCAACCAGGAGCGGCTGATGGCCCGGCTTACGGATGTATACGGTTTGCTGGCGCTGCTGCTCGCATCGGTGGGGCTGTATGGCGTGACGGCGTACAACGTAGCGCGGCGTACGGGCGAGATTGGTGTGCGGATGGCGCTGGGCGCGAACCGATGGAACGTGGTGCGGATGGTGATGGCCGGCGCCTTCGGGCAGGTCGTGATTGGACTGTGTATCGGCGTTCCGCTTGCGCTCGTGGCAGGACGCGCCCTGGCGCATCAGCTCTTTGAAGTCAGCCGGCTGGACCCGGTGGTGACCGGAGGCGCCATGCTGGTGCTTTGCCTCTGCGCGCTGATCGCGGCGCTTGTGCCGGCGCGGCGCGCGGCTTCGATCGAGCCGGTGGAAGCGTTGCGCAACGAATAAATTGCTCGTTCTATTTGCTGGGCGCTGTACCGCGTGCGCTGTATAAATGCTTTCGATGGCCTGGACTCCTGGCATGCGCGTGGGCGATTACGAGGTTGTGGGCACGCTTGGCTATGGCGGCATGGGCGAGGTCTATCGTGTGCGCCACACGATATCCGATCGCAGCGAAGCAATGAAGCTGCTGCGCACGGGGCCAGCCAACGGCCTGCACGCGCAGGAGATGATGGATCGCTTTGTGCGCGAGATCCGGCTGCTGGCGACGCTGGACCATCCGAACATCGCGAAGCTGCACACTGCGTTCCGTCACGAGCAGGAGTTGGCTATGGTGATGGAGTGCGTGGAAGGCGAGGATCTGGGGCGGAAGCTGCCGAAGGGAGTTACGCTCGAAGAGTCGCTGCGCTACACGCGGCAGGTGCTGGAGGCGCTGCGCTATGCGCATGGGCGCGGCGTGGTGCACCGCGATATCAAGCCATCAAACATCATGATTACGCCGCAGAACGAGGCGAAGGTGCTGGATTTTGGGCTGGCACTGGGCGGCACCGCACTCGCCGACCAGCGGCTGACGACCACCGGCGCACTGGTGGGGTCGATGCACTACATCGCGCCCGAGCAGATTTCCGGCGAGCCGCACGATGCGCGGTCAGACATTTATGCCATCGGAGTGACGCTCTACGAAATGATCACGGGACGACTGCCAATTGAAGGCTCGACACACGTGCAGGTGATTGTGGCGCACCTGCAGCATGCACCCAAGCCGCCGGACCAGATCAATACGAAGATTCCGGCGGGGCTATCGGCCGTGGTGATGCGCGCGCTGGCGAAGCATCCGCGCGAGCGGTGGCAGACAGCAGAGGACTTTCTAGCGGCGCTCGATGAAGATGGACTGCATACGTCGGCGGCGGGCGATGTGTCGCAGGTGCGGGTGGTTTCACAGCCGGCAATCGGAGCAGCCTCGCCGCGTCCGCCGAGCGGGCATCGTCCGGAGTCGCTGTCGGAGATCACCCGGCAGCTTGCGGAGCACGTGGGGCCGATAGCAGGGGTGCTGGTGCGGCGCGCCTCCGGCGTCTCCGCAAATCTGCGCGACATGTGCGATTCGCTGGCACAGGAGATTGCTTCGCCGGCAGCGCGGCAGAAGTTTTTGAGCGCGGTGCATCACCATTTGCGGACGAGCGGACAGTACTGAGATTGCCGTGGTGGAGGAAAAAGCAGATCCCTCACTGCGCTCGCTCCGATCGGGATGACGATGCTGGTGGGTATCGGATTCGATGATTCCACCCTTCGCTCCGCTCAGGATGAGGCACCCGCCGTGGTGATGATTCGTTGCTTAGCCCAGCAGGCGCATTGCTTTGGCCAGACTGGTCATCAGGCGGTTGAAGGATGCGGTCAGCTCGGCGATTTCGTCATTACCACGGACGGGCAGTTCTTCGGCTTCGATCTGGCCAGTGCTGACCTGGTTGGCCACGTGAGCGAGACGGCGCACGGGCCGGATGATGAGCAGCAGCAGGATGAGGTTTGTTGCCGCGATCAATGCGGCAAAAGTGAGCGTGAGCGAAAACATGAGCGAGTGAAATGCCTTGCTCGCGATGGCGACGGGCACGGCGGTGGGTACGGAGACGATCTGCGCGCCGATGATCTCGTTGAGCTGCCAGCCGAAACCGTGGTCGGGACCGTATTTGCGAATCATGGAGGCCGGAGCAACTTCCGGAGTGCTGTGGCACTGCATGCAAGGCTGCCGATTGACGAGCGGATGCGCGAGATACAACGCGGCGCCGGTCGGAGTGGACCGCTCCGCGATCAGCTCATGCTCGTCGGGATGATTGCGGAACTGCTCGATGACATCGGCTTCCCAGTCGACAGCGCGGTCCTGGGGATTGGTGGGATTGAGCGCGGGCTCGCGATAGGTGTACTCGGGAAAGTTGGCGCGGAGCTTGGCGAAGATTGTCGTTGCGCCGTAGGCGGGCACGGTCTGCGGCAGGAACTCCTGCTCGTATTTGGGATTGCCGATGAGCAGCGGCTTGAGCTCGTCGGAGGTGTAGCGGCGGACCGAGCCGGCGCTCTCCATCATGAGCTCCGCCTGCTGCAGGACCTGAGAGCGCGCATTCTGCTGCAGGAAGCTGTGCGCCACGAATGCGACGACGACGAGCCCGACGATGGCCAACGAAACAAGGATGAGATTGAACTTGAGGAGCAGTTTCATGGGTGTTCACCGAAGGGTCAGGAGAGGCGTTCAATTGTAACCATGGTGCGGTCGTCGGCCTGGGGAACGCCATCACTGAATCGATCGACAGCGGAGAAGACGGCTGCAATGGGATTTGAGCCAGTGAGGTACTGCTCGAACTGTGAAGGCGTAAATTGCTCGCCTGCTGGATTTTCCGCTTCGCTGACGCCATCGCTCAGGAGAACGATGCGGCCGCCGACGGGGAGCGTGACAGGAATAGAGTGGAAGCTGGCGTCGGGGATCATGCCGACAGGAGTGTCACCGTCTTCGATCATGCAGACCCGGCCGCCGGGCTCGACGATCATGGGCGGTACGTGGCCGCCGTTCACCAGCTCAACCCTGCCGTCCTGATAGCAGCGGACCGCGGCAAGCGTGACGTACTTCGTTCCCGATACGCGCGCGCAGAGAAATGCATGCACTGCGCTGATGGCAACGACGAGCGAGACACCGCTGTTGATCTGCGCATAGAGCATGCCTTGCACGATCGATGCCAGCAGAGCGGCGGACATTCCTTTGCCGGAGACATCGGCCACGATAGCGACGCAGCCGTCGTCAGTGCAGATGAAATCGTAGAAGTCGCCGCCGACCTCAGTGCACGGCAGCGTGCGGGCGTCCAGTGCGAAACCGGGTACGTTTGGAAGATCAGTGGCGATGATGCGCTGCTGGATGGCGGCGGCAATCTCCATCTCCTTGCGAAAGAGAGCTGCGGCCTGTTCAGCTTCGAGCATGCGGGCGTTCTCGACGAGCGTCGCAGCTTCCGTCGCGATGGCGCGCAGAATCTCGCGACTGACGCTGCTGAGATTGCAGGACTGGAGACGACTGTCCAGGTAGAGCAGGCCGAGCAACGTGCCGCTGCTGCGCCGGCGCAGCGGGATGGCGATGACCGAGCGCAGGTCGTGGGCGATGATGCTCTCGCGGCCGATGGCAGCGCCTTCGCCGGTGGCGTCGCCGAGGATGAAATCGAGCCCGGATTGCGCCGCATCGCGAAGGATGGAGCGGGAGATCTTCGAGTCATCGAGCAGGGCCTCGCCGGTGCTGGAGCAGCCGATGCGCAGCCTGAGCGAGGCGGTATCGTCGCCGAGAAAAACGAAGCCACGCTCAGCGCAGGTGAGGCGGAGTGCGTACTCGATCATGGTGCTGAGCACGTCGTCCAGCACCTGGGTGCCGTTGAAACGCTGCGCGGCTTCGAGGAAGAGCGAAAGCTTTTCAAGGTCGGAGCCGCTGACCTGGCTGGAGACACGCTCGAGCAGGTCGCGGGTGCCGGTGCCGGTATCGAGCTTGTGAATCTGTGACACGCTCTCGGCCGGGCCGTCGAGGAAGGTGAGTGAAACGGTGGACTGACCGAGGCCGATGCGGTCGCCGGAGCGGAGGCGTGTGCGCTCAACGCGCTCGCCATTGCGCAGGGTGCCGTGGCGGCTCCCCATGTCGCGCAGGTAGAGGCCGTCGGGCTCGGCTTCAATGCAGGCGTGATGGCGCGAAACCTGGGCGTGGGCGAGGCACAAGTCACACTCACTGCTGCGTCCCAGTTGAAACGGGAAATGCAGCAGTTGATAGGTGCGAGTACCGTCGCTGTCGGTGAGCAGGAGGCGGGGCTGATTGGGATCCGTTGACATAGCGCCGGGCAGCGCACCGGTTTGGAGCCGGTGCGTGGGGAGGTGGACGCAAGTCTACATCAAGCGAGCTGCTCGGGCGCTCGGGAAATTACCGGAGCCGCTCAGGCAGCGACTGCGCGGGCCTGCCGGCGCTCACGCTCAATGCCGGTGAGCGCATTCCACAGAGCCGCAGCGGTGGCTTCGGCAGCATCGAGCGCGCCTTCAGCTTCTTCCGGATGCGCGGTCAGCTCGGATTCGATTGCGTCGCGCCAGACCTTTGCGTGGTAGACATCGGCGTTCTGGTGCAGCGTGAAATAGCGGGCGGCAAACTCGCTAGCGCCGTAGTGCTCGCGGAGTCCTTTGGCTTTGGTGCGGGCGATCGCGGGCACGCGGGACTCGTAGGTGTAGAGCGAGGCGAGAGCTGCGGTGGGAGAGGCGGACATGGCGGCTCGGAAGTGCGCGATGAGCGAGGCGGTCTCCGGCTGGAGGGTCCGGCCGCGGACGGCAGAAGTCTCCGCGCCCATGCCTTCGGCGAAGTCCATCCACAGATCGCTGTGCGGGCGGCCGGCGGGCAGGCCCTCTTCGTCTGCCAGATTTTCAAGGACGATGCGGCGCAGCGGCGCGTCTTCGAGGCGGGCATGCAGCGCGCTGAGATAGGTGGGGAATGCAGAGACGTGATGCCAGTATTCGGAAGCGTATTCGCGAAGCTCATCGCGGGTGAGCTCGCCTTTGGACCAGGCCTGATAGAAGGGGTGCTGGAGGAGATCGTAGCGGGCAATGCGAGCGTCGAGAGCAGCGAAGAACTCGGGAGCGTGGAACGACTGAGACATCGGACAGGTCTCCTGTTGGATTGGGCCGCGGTAATGCGGATTGTAGCAAGGACGAGCCTGTGATTCCCTTCCCGCGATACATTCGAGAGAGAAGGAGATTCACGATGAGCACTATCGCCGCCCCCGCACCCTCCGCAACCAGGAATGAAGCGCATGAAGCGCGATTGGACCGCCTGGCGCGCGTCGCCATCGAAGTCGGCCTGGGATTGGCTGAGGGACAGCAGCTGCTGATCACGGCATCGCTCGACGCATTACCGCTTGTCCGGCGGATTACGGAGCAGGCGTATCGCGCAGGCGCATCGCTGGTGACGACCTTTTATAGCGATGACGAGGCGACGCTGGCTCGCTTTCGGTATGCGCGGGATGCGAGCTTTGACGCTGCGGCCACCTGGCTGCAGGACGGGATTGCTGAGGCCTTTCGCAGCAATGTAGCGCGTATGGCTGTTGCCGGCGCCAATCCGGCGCTGCTGGCAAATGAAGATCCGGAGAAGGTAGGGCGCGCGAACCGGGCGTTGTCCAAGGCGAGCCGGCCGGCGATGGAGCTGATCACGCGCCATGCGATCAACTGGACGATTGTGGCGGCGGCAACGCCGAGGTGGGCGGCCGCGGTTTTTCCCCGCGATTCGGAAGAGACTGCGATGGCGAAGCTGTGGGAGGCGATCTTTGCCGCATCGCGTGTGGACGCGCCCGACCCGGTGGCGGCGTGGCGCGCGCATGATGAAGGACTGCGGAAGCGCGCTGCGTTCCTGAATGAACGGCGCTACAGCGCGCTGCACTTCCGCGGGCCGGGTACCGATCTGCGAGTGGGCCTGGCGGACGACCATGTATGGATGGGCGGCGGCACGACCGCCGGCAACGGGCTCGCATGCATTCCAAATATTCCTACGGAAGAGGTCTTCACCACGCCGCATTGCCAGCGTGTGGAAGGCACCGTGACGAGCACGAAACCGCTCTCCTACCAGGGCACGCTGATCGATGGCATTCGCGTGCGCTTTGAAGGCGGACGTGTTGTGGAGTCGCACGCGACGCAGGGAGAAACCGTGCTGCGCACGATGCTGGAGACCGATGAGGGCGCGGCGCGGCTGGGGGAGGTGGCGCTGGTGCCGCACTCGTCGCCGATTGCGAAGAGCGGTCTGCTCTTCTCGAACACGCTTTTCGACGAAAACGCAGCCAGCCACATTGCGCTGGGCCAGGCCTACCGCACCTGTATCCGGGGCGGCGACACGATGGATGCGGCGGCATTGGCAACGAAGGGCGCGAACGACAGCCTGATCCATGTGGACTGGATGATCGGATCGTGTGAGATCGACCTGGATGGTGTCAATGCGGCTGGCGACGCGGAGGCGCTTATGCGGAAGGGAGAATGGGTGTTTGAGCTCTAAGTTCCAGCGGCGATCTTCTCCGCCTGCTTGGACATCTTCGCGGTGCGTTCCAGCTTGTCCCAGTTGAAGGGGCGGCCATCGATGGCGCGCTTGATGGTCTTAAACAGCACGACCGAGAACACCTGGCGATAGGCGAAGCGCTGCAGCCAAATATGGAAGAGCAGCCAGCCGTCGCCGCGATTGGCCGGGTGTCTGCGCTCCAGCGAAAACGCAAGCGCCGAGGTTACGAAATCGATGATCAGGAAGGTAAGAAAGTAGACCAGCAGCTTCTCGAAGCCGGCGGGGCTGGCGGTGTCCGGGTGAAAGTGCCGGTCGACCAGATACTCGATCGTTCCATAGATGAACATGAGATCGATGAGGGGCGAGACCAGCGGCAGAAGTATCTGGAAGATGAGGATGTTGGGCAGCGCGAAGAAACCCATCGCGCGGTTCCTGGTGAATGCCTTCTTGTGCTTGAAGACCGCCTGCAGCGTGCCGAAAGACCAGCGGAAGCGCTGGCGCATGAGCCCTTTGGCATCGATGGGAGCTTCCGTGAAGGCGAGCGCCCGATCTTCGTAGATGACCTTGTAGTTCTGCTCCAGCAAGTTCATGGTCAGGTCGGCGTCTTCAGCAACGGTGTTGACGGGATAGCCGCCGCCGCGCCGCACAGCTTCCGTCCGCCAGCCGCCAATCGCACCGGGAACGACAGTGACAACGTTGAAGAGATCGAGCGCGCGCCGCTCGAAGTTCTGGCTGGTGATGTACTCGAGCGCCTGCCAGCGGGTCCACAGGTTGACGCGATTGCCGACCTTGGCGTTGCCGGCAACCGCGCCGACATGAGAATCGGCGAAGTGGCAGATGAGACGAGAGACAGCATCGCGCGCAATGACAGTGTCGGCATCGATGCCGACGTAGAAGTCCTCGGTGATGCGTGCGATGGCGTAGTTGAGCGCCTCGGCCTTGCCGGCATTCGGTTTGCTCAGCACCTGGAGACGGCCGGCCGCGATTTCGTCGCGGTAGGCTTCGCAGGCGACATCGTAGGTGTTGTCGCTTGATCCGTCGTCAATGACGATGGCGCGCAGGTTTTCGTAATCGGAGTTCAGGACGGAACGGATCGTCCGAACGATGACCATCTCCTCGTTGAAAGCGGGGATCAGGACCGCGACCTGTGGCTGGAAGCCGCCCGGCACGTCGGGAATCCTGCGGCGGCGGAAGCGATCGATGAACGCGAAGAGGCCGATGAGCAACAGGCGCGCGCTCATCAGAGCGTCGCCAATAAAGAAGATCATGACCACGATTCGGCCGAAGAATGCGAAGAGACTGAAGGCGACGGAATCGATGCGCGCCTGCCAGCGTTGGTTGGGAGTGAGCGGCGGCATGACTTCTGCAGTGGTCTTGCCCATCAACTCGGAGACCGGCACGATCTGATACCCATGCGCGCGCAGCGTATCGATGAGCAACGGCAGGGCCGCAATGGTCGCGGAGCGATCGCCGCCACCGTCGTGCAGCAGGATGATGGAGCCTCGGAACTGCGGCTTCGTCTTCATGATGCGTAACTGCTCCATCACGTCCCAGGTGATCTGCTGCGGAGTCTTGCGCGGATGCTCGTTCCAGTCGTCGGTGTCGATCTTGTCGCCGATGATGGTGTAGCCCATCTGCTGGATGCGGTAGGCGGGCGCGGCCTGGTCGTTGGTGTCCGGCTCCTGATCGATGGAGTACGGCGGACGAAAGTAGAGCGGCTTGATGCCGAGCTTGCTGGCAAAGAGCCGCTCCGTCAGATTGAGTTCAAGCTGTACCTGGCGCGTCGGAATTTCGCTGATGTCCGGATGTGTGTATGTGTGATTGCCGATCTCGTGGCCTTCCCGCACATAGCGGCGTAAAACGCCGACATTGTCCTGCGCCTGCTCGCCGATGACCATGAAAGCGGCTTTGACGTCTTTCGCCTTCAGGATGTCGAGAATCTTCGGCGTCCACTTGGGATCGGGGCCGTCGTCGAAGGTGAGCGCGACCTTATCCGGATGGTAGCCGTAGTACTCGATCGAGTACGCCTGCGGATAGACGTGCATGTGCTCATCGGTCGCGGTCTGGTTCTGCGCATCCATGTCCACGGTCCGTGCGCCAGGATGCGGTTCCCCGGTGATGCGCAGGATGTCGCCGTAGCCGTCCTGATTGATGGTGTTGCCGGGCGGGATCTTTTCGAGTGTCTTCTGAATGTTCGGCGTGCTGGGCTTGTCCCAGACGTTCCAGATGGATGGATCCTCAGTGCCCAGCGCCCAAAGAGCGAAAGTCTGAATGCCCATCATGCGCGCGGCACGCATCTCGTTCATTGCGCTGACGGCGTCGAGCATCCAGACCTGGTGGCGCACATGCTGGTCTTCGTCGTCGTAGGCGAAATGCGGGTTCAGCTCATCTCCGGCGAAGGAGAGGTCAGACTCAGAATCGTTTGCGTCCTGCCAGGCGTCCTGCACGCTGAGTGAATCGACATCGATCACCTTCTGCGATGCGCGACCTTTGGCGTTCGGCAGCGGCATGGTCCAGTTGTAACCGTAGTTGCCGATGGCGCAGATCAGCTTCTGCTTGGGCACGATCTGCATCACGCGCTGCAAATTGTTCTCGAACCAGTCCTGGGGCGCGATCGGACCCGGCCCGGATGTGTTCTCGTGCAGGTCATAGTTCATCAGCACGACGCCGTCCGTGTGTGCTGCTTCGAACTGCAGCATCTGCTTGTCTGTGCCGACGGGGATGTTGATGTAGAGGCGCAGGTTCTTCTTCGAGAAGTCGTCGTAGAGCTCCGCCATCAGCGAGCGATAACCGTCTTCGGCATCGTCGGGAACTTCTTCGAAGTCGAGCGAAATACCGCGGTAGTTTGGATTGGCGGCAAGGAACGCGTCCAGTTGCCGGCGCATGGTGGCGCGCGCATTCGGATCGTTGAGCACCTTGCCAATCACTGGATCCCACAGGCCGGTGAGAACGTTGTAGTTGCGAATCAGAGGGAAGATTTCAGTATCTTCGTGCGCATTCGCAATGGCCTGCTGCACCTTATTGCCGGGATCCACCCCATGCACGATGCTCTTGTCGTCGACAACGCGGTAGGTATGCGCCGGCGCCTCAGACACTGCGCCCAGGAGATTGCCGGTTGCGTCATTCACATTCAGCCACACGGGGAAAAGCATGTCGATCTGGTGAACGTGCTGTTTAAGGGAGGAGTAGCTGGCCGGGTTGTCATCGGTATAGAAGGTGGCGCGAAGACCTTCGCCGGTGTTCAGCGGCACTTCGGAGGCCAGCCGGTTTGTAGTCCGGCGGTGCGCTGCACGCAGCGCTGCGCGGCGCGACTCCGGAGTTTGGCGCCCTTTGACGGCTTTGTAGTTTCGCCTCTGTTGCGGCAGCAGCAGGTCAGGCAACTGTTCGCGATGAATGACGCCGAGAAAGAAGGCCACCAGCAGAAACGTGGAGAGTACGGCGGTCAGATCCAGGATGCGCCGCAGCCGTTTCCAACGTTTTCGTTCGGGATCGTAGAAGATCTGCCGGCTCATAGATTCTGCTCAAACCAGAGTACAGCCGCAGGTGCGGCAGGCCAACTCTTCCGCGTGCGTTTTGGGACACCCCCGCTGGTCTGTATGATGCGAACGAATGCGGCGCCCTTCCCTGATTGCTGTCGCTGTGCTGGTTGCGCTCGGACTCGGCACATGGCTGCGTCTGTGGTTTCTATGGCACTTTCCGCAGGTGAATGGCGACGGGCTGGTCTACGGAGATATCGCAAAAAACTGGCTGCTGCACGGTATCTACGGACGCACGGATTTCACCGCGGCCGGCGCGACGGTAAATCCAACACTGATCCGGCTGCCGGGTTATCCGCTGTTTCTGGCGGTGTGCTTCCGTATCTTCGGCATCGATCATTACGGCGCGGTTCTGAATCTGCAGGTGGCCATCGATCTGGCGTCCGCTCTGATCGTGGGATGGACGGCGTATGCCATCGCAGGCAGACGCGCGGGAATGTGGGCGCTCTACCTGGCTGCTCTTTGTCCGTTTACCGCAAACTATGTGGCAGCGCCGCTGAGCGAAACGCTTTCGATCTTCTGCGTCGCGACGACGTGTGCCGGCTTCGTCTGGCTGCAGAAGCGACCGGGATGGATGCCGACATTGCTGCTGGCGTTGAGCTGGAGCTATGCGACGCTGCTGCGCCCGGACGGAGCGCTGCTTGCTGTCGCGGCGGTTGTGGCGATCGTGATGTTTGCAAACCGGAGCCTTATGGGGCTGCCGCCGTTGGGACGCAGGCGCGCATGGCGCGTAGTGTTGAGCGCGGGCGCTCTGTCGATACTTCCCTTTCTAGCGTGGACCGCACGCAATTATCGGACCTTCCACGTCTTTGAGCCGCTGGCGCCCCGCTATGCCACCGATCCCGGCGAGTCCACCGTGCCCGGATTTCAGCGCTGGATGAAGACCTGGGCGGTGGACTTTGCGTCTACCTCGGACATCTATTGGAACGTCGACAGCGGACCGCTGGATGTAAACCTGCTGCCCGACCGGGCGTTCGATTCCGCGGCGCAGCACGAAGAGACGGCTGACATTTTCGCAGCGTACAACGAGACAACCACGATCACGCCGGCTATCGATGCTCGGTTTGCCGCGCTGGCTGCAGCGCGGGAACATGCGCATCCGCTGCGGAGCTATGTGGAACTTCCTCTATTACGAGTGCTGGATATGTGGCTGCGCCCGCGCACGGAAATGCTGAACATTGAGCTGCGCTGGTGGCAGTACGACCGGCACAATGCCGAAACGGAGTTTGCGGCGGCTTATGCGCTGCTCAACTTGGCCTACGTTGTGATGGCGTCGGTCGGCGCGTGGCGGCTGCGCCGAACATGCGGGATGCTGGTGTTCGCGATTGCAGTTTACTGCATTTTGCGCAGCCTGCTACTGGCCACGATTGAAGCGCCGGAGGCACGCTACACCGTGGAGGTGTTTCCGATGCTGTGCATCCTGGCAGGAGCAGCGCTTGGCGCAACCGGGAGGGCGATTCATGGCGCGCCGAGCGACATCGCTTCCGCGGCTATTTCCGGATGACGTTGTAGCCGCTGTCTTTCGGCTTGAAGACGTCGCCGGGAATCCTGTTGTTGTATTTGATCGCCGTGTAGGTGGCGGTGCGGTTGTCGCCTGAGGGCTCGTAGAAGATCTGCTTGAGGCTGAGCGAGCGTGTCGGATCGATCCACACAGTGACGTGTGAAAAGGTGTTGGCTACAGACTGCTGTTTCGGCTTCAGATCCAGCTTTGCAGTTTGAACGCCGTCGACTGCCTCCATTCCCTCGCAGGTTACAGTCCAATTCTGCTGAAGGTCTTTTCCGCTGCCGCCAAAGCCGAGCGTGAGAAAGCTTTCGTACTGGCCGCGATTCGATCCTGCGCTGAAGAGCGTCTCCTGCTTGATTTCCGGCTGGAGCAGGGTGAGCGTGCTGCCGTTGAAGAAAACGGACTTGTCCGCCGGCTGCTTGATGTAGGCGGCCATAGATGTGGAGTTGCTGTGCCGCTCAAAGTAGATGGTGCCGCTCTGGATGTCGTGCTCGTTGACCACCGATTGCAGCACATCCCATTTGAAATCGGCCTGCGTGCTCTGAAACTTCGCGGAGGCGGTGTCCATTTGCGCGAGCACCTTCGCAGTGTCGCAGTATTGCGCGCGGGCGACGGGCGCGATCAGGCAGGCTACAGCGGCAGATACAATTGCGATTCGCTTCATCCTGTTCCCTTTCACCATCAGCGGCGCGCCCAGACCTTGTAACTCTCCACGCGCCCGCTGGAATCCTTCTGCTCCTGCCAGCGATCGATGGCCACCGCGCCGGCTACAGGTGCGATGCTGGATTCGAGCTCGGCGCGCAGCTTGTTCGCGTCGGAGGTTTCGGGCACCTGGTCCGCGCCTACCTCGAAGGTGAGCCTGCCGTTTGCGCCGGCATGCACCAGCACACCGTGGCCGCGGGACGCGGGCTCCTCCGGGCGATCGTGAAAATTGATAAGCCGCGGCGACACAAATAGAAACAGCAGGATGAGTGTCACCATCACATCGTAATGAAAGCTGCCTCTCGGATAGGTCCAGAAAAAGTAACTTTTCAGCGTCTTCATTGCGCGCTATCCCTCCGCTTGCGGATTTCAGTTTCGCCGCCCATGTACGGCACCAGTGCTTCCGGCACCCGTATCGACCCGTCGGCCTGCTGATAGTTTTCCAGAATCGCCAGCCACGTGCGTCCGATGGCGAGACCGCTGCCGTTCAATGTATGAACGAATTCGGCCTTGCCCTTGCCCTGCGGACGGTAACGGATATTCGCGCGCCGCGCCTGAAAGCTCTCGAAGTTGCTGCACGAAGATATCTCCCGATAGAGGTTCTGGCCGGGAAGCCAGACCTCGAGATCATAGGTCTTGGATGCGGAAAATCCCATATCGCCCGCGCAGAGCAGCACGCGGCGGTAGGGGAGGTTCAGCCGCTCCAGGATTGCTTCTGCATCGCGCGTCAGCTTTTCGTGCTCGCTCTCGGAGTCCTCCGGACGAGTGAACTTCACCAGCTCGACTTTCTGGAATTGGTGCTGCCGGATGATGCCGCGAACATCCTTGCCATAGGAGCCGGCCTCGGAGCGGAAGCATGGCGTGTAGGCGGTAAGCGAGATGCTCAGCGAGGAATCATCCAAGACCTCATCGCGATAGAGATTCGTGACCGGAACTTCCGCCGTGGGGATGAGCCAGTGGTCATTCTCGCTGAACTGATTCTTCTTCGCGGCCTCAATGGCATGATCGCCGCTGGCGCAGAAGAGGTCGTCGGCAAACTTCGGCAACTGCCCGGTCCCGAAGAGCGAGCGGCTGTTGACCATCACGGGAGGGAGCACTTCGCGATAGCCATGCTCGCGAGTGTGGACATCGAGCATGAAATTCGCTAACGCGCGCTCGAGGCGAGCGCCCTGGTCCCAGTAGACGGCGAACCGCGCGCCGGAGAGTTTTGCGGCGCGCTCCAGATCGAGGATGCCGAGGGCCTCACCGAGTTCCCAGTGCGGGCGCGGTGTGAAATCGAAGTGCGGCTTTGTGCCCCACTGCTTGTGCTCCACGTTGTCCTGCTCGGAGGAGCCGGGCGGAACGGATGCATGCGGAAGATTGGGGACGCCGGCGAGGATGCCGCGAAGTTCGTCGTCGGTTGCGGACGCGGAAGCGTCGAGAGATTCCAGCTTCTCCTTGATCTGGCGCGTTTCTTCGATCAGATCGGCTGCATCTTCTTTGGCACGCTTGCGGCGGCCTACTTCTTCGCTCAGAGCATTGCGGCGCGCCTTGAGTGTTTCGGCTTCGGTGATGCGCTCGCGGCGTACGGCGTCGAGTGTCTGGAAATTGTCCAGAAGCGCCGCTGCATCCTGGCCGCGGGCACGAAGTCTCTCCTGGACCAGCGCAAGATTGGCCCTGACGAATTGCAGATCGTGCATAGGCTTTTATGCTACCGGAAACAGCTTTGATTTCCGCATTGACCGGCAGATGACATGCTCCGCGGATTGGGTTTAGGGTGGCTCGGTCAGGAATTTGATCCTGAAACGCAACTTCCACAGACAGGAGCCTCCCCCGATGCTTCGCGCTATTCGCCTCTTCGCCATTACGTTTCTGGTATCGATCGCAGTCGCGTCTCTCGGAGCGTCTGCACAAACGGCGGCCAGTGCAACCAACGCCACTCCGGGCCAGATAAAGCAGCAGACGCTCGCGGGCATCGACAAGCTGCAGACCTGGTACACGCAGTCGACGGGCCTCTACAAGACGACCGGATGGTGGAACTCCGCGAATGTGCTTACGATGCTGGCCGATTATTCGCTGGTGGCGCGCAGCAACAGCTACAACGGAACTTTTGCGAACAGCTTTCAGCAGGCGCAGAAGCAAAACAGCGGCTTTCTGAATAACTACTACGATGACGAGGGCTGGTGGGCGCTGGCGTGGGTCGCTGCCTACGATCTGACGCACACGCAGCAATATCTGGACATGGCTGCGTCCATCTTTACCGACATGAGCGGCGGCTGGGATGCAACCTGTGGCGGCGGCATCTGGTGGAGCAAGGACAAGACGTATAAGAACGCGATCGCGAATGAGCTGTTTCTTTCCGTGGCCGCGCACCTCGCGAATCGCGCCGCGCCTGCCGATCGTGCGGGGTACCTGGCGTGGGCGAATAAGGAATGGGCCTGGTTCCAGGAGTCCGGCATGATTAATAGCCAGAATCTGATCAACGACGGACTCGATCTCACGACCTGCAAGAACAATGGGCAGAACACGTGGACGTATAACCAGGGCGTGATCCTTGGCGGCCTGGTCGAATTGAACCGCGCGCAGCGGTCGCCGCAATTGCTGGAGACTGCGCAGACGATCGCGAACGCCGCACTCACTCACCTGACGGACAGCAACGGCGTTCTCCATGACACCTGTGAAGCGAACTGCGGTGCGGA
>DASVAI010000411.1:0-4447 GCA_036376445.1 Acidobacteriaceae bacterium | reverse complement strand
GCGCGGCGGTTTCTGCGTGCGCGCTGATAGCTACCCGGCACGGGGTGGCTTCACCCTTCGGGCTGCCGCTTGGCCTCGAGCTCTACTCGGTGCGGGAGGAGCTGCCGAAGGACTATGCCGGCACCCTCAAGAAGGTGGCGGCGCTGGGCTATCGCGAGGTGGAGGCGGCCGGCTTCTATGGGCACTCCGCTGCCGAGGTGAAGCAGGCGATGGCCGATGCCGGGCTGAAGTGCGTGAGCTCGCATCACTCGTCGGACGATCTCTCCAAGAAGCTGGACGAGATCATCGCCTTCCACAAGACGCTGGGCACGCAGTACATCGTGTGCTCGTATCCGGGTCACAAGAACCCCCTGGCGAAGGGCGCAGAGCACAGCTTCTCACTCCAGGACTGGCACTGGAATGCGGAGCAGTTCAACCGCTGGGGCAAGAAGGTGAAGGCGGCGGGAATGCGCTTTGGCTATCACAACCACACGCCGGAGTTCACCGTGGTGGACGGCGTGACTCCGTATGACGAGCTGATGAAGCTGACCGATCCTGCGCTGGTGACCTTCGAGATGGATTGCGGCTGGGTTGTGGTGGGCGGCGGCGATCCGGTGGCGCTGCTCAAGAAGTACTCGAATCGGATCTCTATGCTGCACGTGAAGGACTTCCAGCCAGGCGTGAATCCGCCTCATGCGGCGCAGCTTGGTCACGGCAGGATCGACTACAAGCCGATCTTTGCGGCGGCGAAGAAGGGCGCGATCAAGCACTACTTCGTGGAGCAGGAGGAGTTCGACATTCCGTGGCAGGAAGCGCTGCGTATTGATGCGGAGTATCTGAAGTCGGTGAACGGCTGAGCGAGGACAGCAGATCCTTCGACTGCGCTTTGGCGCGTTGCCGCGCCAAAGCTTCGCTCACGATGACGATTTTTTCTTAGCGATCAAAACGGGATGTCTTCGTCGGTGATGCCGGTGTCGCCGTAGTCGGGGGCGGACTGGGTGTAGGGGCTGCCCTGGCCGCCGCTGCTCTGGCGGTTGTAGCTGCCGCCGGCTTCGCCCTCGCCGCGTCCAGAGAGCAGGGAGATGTCGTTGACGATCACCTCGGTCTTATACCGCTTTTGGCCGCTGGTCTTATCGTCCCAGGAAGAGGTACGCAGGCTGCCTTCCACGTAGAGCTTGGCGCCTTTCTTTACGTAATCGCGAATGATCTCGGCTACCTTCCCGAAGGCGACGAGATTGTGCCATTCCGTGCGGTCCTGCCACTCGCCGCCCTTGTCCTTAAAGCGATCGGAGGTGGCGAGTCCAAACTTCGCGACGGCGGAGCCGCTGGGCAGAAAGTTGACTTCGGGATCTTTGCCTACATTGCCCAACAGAATTACCTTGTTGACGCTCTTTGCCATTGGTTCTTTTCCTTCGTTATTGACTAGATCCGTTTTCACAAAGCGCGCTCGTATTTGCTTTTGTGAGGAGCAGCTTTTCTTGACGGAAAAGCTGCGTCAGCGATTCTGCGCCAGCGAAGACCTTGTGAAAACGGACTGAAGGTCGAGGATAGCAGAGGTAACGGTACCGGACCCCCTACCCCCTCCCGTCACCGGAGGCTGGTTCAGAACCGCTGTGGAATCATGCGCTTAAGGGCTCTCCCGCGAGCTAAAGTCGCCTATCCAAAGGGCTTATCGGTAAATTCGTCTTTTGATTGAGGTTAACGGCCCGGGCTGTGGCGCGCTGGTGCAGCGAGATTGTTCCCTATTTCTATCGTAGCGAATTGAGGCTAATGAAGTGGCAAGATTTCACAGATTTCTGTGGATGGGATTTCGTTTTGGGAATGGTTACGAATTGATGCTTTGCTCGGCTGGATGAAACAGTCACGGGTGACAGCTTCGCTGCGGCTGACCACACCCACCCACGATTCCCCATGTGGTGATCCCGCATAGATGGCGGCGTGGCCGCCAGCGGCACACTCCTCCATTTTCGCTTCGCTCCGGTTGGGGTGCGATGCGTCTTCCCGGAGGTGTATAGTGTCGGGCGGTTGGAGGCAAGAATATAAACGCCCCAACCTGTGAGGAGAAAGTCATGAAAGCGAGAAACCTCATGTTAACGCTGGCACTGTGCTTTGCCGGGGCAACGGTGTGCCTTGCGCAAGGCGCAGAGATGGGCACCTGGAAGCTCAACGAAGCTAAGTCGCAGATCCCAGCCGGGGCTATGAAAAACACCACGGTCGTGTACGAGGCTGCAGGTGACAGTGTGAAAGTAACCACGGACGGCACAGACAGGGACGGCAATCCACTCCACACGGAATGGACAGGTAAATTCGACGGCAAGAGCTACCCGCTTACCGGCGATCCAAATGCAGACTCGCGCTCGTACAAGCGGATTAACGACCGAACACTGAGCGTGGCCAACATGAAAGACGGGAAGGGTGTGACCAGCGGCCGCATTAGCGTTTCGGCAGACGGAAAGAGCCGCACGGTACATGTCGCAGGAACTAATTCGGCTGGCAAGAAAATCACCAGCATAGCGGTGTACGACAAGCAATGACAGGGATACCCGCCCATCCCCCGGGCGGGTTACTTAGAAGAAGCGCGTCTAAGTCGACCCGATTCCACCGATATATAACTCCTCGAGAAGTGGGGCACCCGGTTGGTGGTCTTGATAAAGAAAACTGGCGCCCACGTCTCACACCAGGGACATGGGGCACCCGCAGATCCCTCCACTTCGCTTCGCTACGGTCGGGATGACGATCGAAGTTGTCGTTTATCGGCTACGTGACGTTGCCGAATGGATCTTCGAGGGAGGGGCTTTGCGGGGTGAAGAGCTCCGCGCCGTTTTCCGTTATGTGCATGTCGTCTTCGAGGCGCACGCCGAACTCGCCGCGGATGTAGATGCCGGGTTCGTCGGAGAAGACCATGTTGGGCTGCATCACAGGATTCTGTTCCCAGCCGAACATGTTGTTTTTCACGAGGTAGGACCACTCGTGCATGTCCATGCCGATGCCGTGGCCGACACGGTGGGTGAAGTACTTGAAGCCGGGTCCGTAGCCGGCATCCGTGATGACCTTGCGGGCTGCCGCATCGACCTCGCCCAGCACCACGCCCGGTTTTGCCGCGGCCAAGGCTGCGGACTGCGCTTTCCGGACCGTGTCGAAGACGGATTTCATCTTATCTGTAGCTTTTCCGAGTACGAATGTCCGGGTGATGTCGGAGGTGTAGCCTTCGACCTCGCAGCCATCGTCGAGCATGAGGATGGTGCCTTCGCGAATGGTCTGCGGCTGCTCGGAGCCGTGCGGTGAGGCTGTGAACTCGCCAATGTTGAGGCTGGCTTCACCCTCGAAGCCCACGCGCTGGTAGCCCTGCTGAATGAGTTGGTGCACGTCATGCGTGGTCATGCCTTCGGCGAGCGACCGATAGACCGCGCGATACACAAGAAGGGTTGCGCGGCATGCCAGCGCCATGCAATCGAGTTCATGCTGGCTCTTGATCATGCGGCAACCCGCGGTGACCGGGACGGCGCTGACGAAGTGCAGCGCGGGGCCGGCCGCGGCGAGGCTCTCGGCAAAGATGAACTTCATGTTTTCGTCGAGCCCGACGGTGCCGGTCGCAATGCCGCGGTCGCGCAGTCCTTTCACGCTGAGGGCGAATGGGTCTTCATCTTCCTGCCAGGTGAGGATATCGGCGTCCTTGCCAAACGGGCCGGACTCGAGCAATTCGCGTGCGCGGTCTTCCTCAAACGCGGGGCAGACGATGAAGGGCTTGGCTTTTGCGGGGAGGACGAGTGCCCAGAGCCGCTCCTCGCCGCCGAGGCGGATATTGGCGAAGTACACCGATGACTTCGCGTTGTTGGCGAGGATGATCGCGTCGATGTTGTGCTGCGCCATTAACTGGCGGGCGCGCTCGATGCGGGCGAGACGCTCGTCGTTCGTGAAGGGCTTTGCCTGGCTGGTGAGGTTGGGCAGCGCCGCGATGGCAGGCGGGACAGCGCCTGCAGGTGCGATCCGGGGATGTTGCTGCGCGTGATCGGTGAAGGGGAACAGAGCCGCGGCAGAGGAGGCCCAAAGGAAATTGCGTCGGGAAAACATGGGCCATTGCTACACAAGGCGTTCGTTGGATCTGGTCGAGGGAAACGGATATCGGTGGCAGCTTCGCTGCGACTTGATCCGGCCATCCTACGCTTCGCGTAGGACGGGCACGGGCATCGGCACCCTGTTGGTGGTGTTTGGTTGAGCGGCGCTCTCGCGCCGATTGTGAACGGAAGGTGAAGCAGGTCCTTCACTCCACCTTCGGTTACGTTCAGGATGACGAGGGCTTGAGTATGGCTCGGAGCGTTTCGCGGAGGGAAGAGCAGATCGCGCTTTCGCGCGATGGACCCACATCTGGCGATACGGCCGCCAGATATGGGGCACCCGCGAGTGGCCAGCAAACAGCAAATCCCTCCACTCTCTCATCACGCTGCCCGTGACCGCTCCGGTCGGGATG
>DASVAI010000386.1:0-3408 GCA_036376445.1 Acidobacteriaceae bacterium | reverse complement strand
CCGGCGAACATCGGTGCCACCATCAACCGGTCGCCAACCATGTATTGGTCGTCCACATTGATCAGCGATCGATCCTCTGGGAAGTCCAGAATCAGAGCGCGGAAAGGAGGCGTTCCATCTTCGGCGTATCGCGCAAACGCGCTGCGAAGATACGGCACGAGGGCCATGCGCCACTCGAGGATTTCCCGGCACCGCGCCTGCAGTTCTTCCCATCCCGGCGCAAACTGATCCGCATTGTTCAGCCGCCGATCGATCTGCTTCCACGGCGGGTTGCGGATGTACCACGCATTGACCATGGCCAACGGCGAAAAGACCACCGTCTGTAGGCGCCGCACCAGATCCAGGTCGCTGACCGCATCGCGTACTTCGGGACACCACAGCAATCCGCAGAAGCCGGCATTGATCAGCGCGCGCACGAACTGTCGATGATCGTAGAGGTCGCTGTACAGAACGAAGGGATACGAGGAGGCCAACGCTCCGCTCGACCGCACTAACCCGTAGGTGCTCAGACCACGTTGGCGAAACGCGCTTAGGATCGTCTCCTGATACAGCAAGCCGAACGATGCGTGCATAGTCTCTCCGTCCAGCCCTGATGGGAACTGCGCGAAGTCGGGCCACGACCATCCTTCGGTGAAATCCGAGTTGTCGCACTCATCGAGTTTGAAACCCGAAGCTCCTTGATCGATGAGCGCTTTGCCGTGATACTCGCCAAAAACTCGCCGCGCCGGCTCGCCCGCAAAGTCCGGCACCAGCCCCTGCCAGACGAGGTAATCGCCGCAATGCGGCTCCAGCGCCTGGTAGATCGGCGAAGACGGGTGAGTAAACGCGTGCTCCCACAGGTTCACGTAAAGTCCCATGCTCCGCGCATCGCTCAGAAACTTCGCCGGATCGGGAAATCGCTTCAGGTCCCACGCGAAGCTGCAGGAGTACGCATGGGTTTGCCAACCGGGTTCCAGGCCCAGAACGTCGCATGGGATTTTCGCATCCCGCAGCTCTCGCGCTAATGCCAGCACGCCGTCCGCAGCCAGATGCATCTCGGCGCGATACCAGAATCCAAGACCCCACTCCGGCGGATTAACCCCGCCTCCGGAAAACAGGTTATAGCGCTGCACAGCCTGCATCATGCCTGGCCCCGAAAACAGATACACATCGACGCCTGCGGATCGCGGCACCTCCACCCGCACTTCGCCGCAGCGGTCCCGATCCGAAGCCCGCATGTCTGCCGGGGTGTTCACGCCGACTCCCGCGGAAGCACGGGCTTTGCGATCCACTGAATGCGCTTCTCCGCAATAGAACTGCGCGTGGCGGAAGGTATCGATCAGCACTCCGTACCCACGGGTTGTTACGTAGAAAGGAACGGGCGCATGCGAGTCGCCCGAGTCCACGCGAGGATCGGCATTCACGCGGATAATGCGCTTCTTTCCCCGCTGCTGAAACGACATCAGTTGTAAACCGAAGCCGTACATCAGCTCGCCCGGGGCGAGGGGCAGGGTGACGCGGGTCCCGCGATTGGTCACTGCACCTTCCACTCCACTCAGCGGCGCCTCGGTCGCAGCGGGCAGCGCGCGCATCTCCTCGGCGAGAGGAGAGGTGAGCCTCGCCCGCACGGGCGTGTGCTCCTCCGGAGCGCCCACCGTTGCGCGCCACACACCAGGAAGCACGGCAACAAAGTGAAGCGGGCCTTGCGATGACGTGGCCGCCGGGAATGTGCTTTCCCCGGAAGAAAGCAAGGCCGCGCCTCCTGCAAGCATCTGTCCAAACCTTCGGCGATTGATCCGCGTCATGAACCAGCCAGAATATCTATTGAGTCTTCCACCGGGATTGAAACCGATTCCAGGTGGAGGAAAAGGTAACTGTAGGCAAGCCGAACTTCCATGTCAAACAGCCGCACCATTGCTGATCGCGGGGCCGGCCGGTTTCATGCTCCATTGTCGCCCAAAAATCCTCAGGTACACTGAGGGCGTGAAAAAGGCTCGGCCATTTCCAGCATTGATCGACGTGGCGCGGCGCGCCGGAGTAGGTGCCGGTACCGTTTCGCGCGTGATCAATGGAGGCCAGTATGTGAGCAAGCGAACGATGGCCCGGGTCCAGGAGGCCATCGAAGAACTCGGCTATCAGCCGAATGTCGCCGCCCGCAGCCTTAAAGGCAGACGGACGAAAACGATTGGTTTGGTGGTTCCCAGCGTAGCCGATCCCTTCTTCTCTGTTGCCGCCGGAGCCATCGAAGCGGTTGCGCGAGATCATGGCAGTCCGGTCCTGTTGGCGCAATCGGAGAATCTTCCCAGTCGAGAGCGGGAGCAAATTACCAGCCTCATTCAGAGGCGGATCGACGGGCTGATCCTCGTTCCTTGTGACGGAGGAAACCTCAGTCTGCTCCAGCAAGCCGCCTTTCCGCTGGTCTGTTTCGATCGGCCTTTTCCCGGCCAGCCGTTCGCCACAGTACTGGGCGACAATTACGGCGGCGCCCGCGCAGCCACCGAACACCTGATCCACCGCGGCTACAAGCGCATCCTCTGCATGGCCGGGGACGGCAAGCTGTTCACCAGTCAACAGCGCGTCCGCGGACACCGCGACGCCATTCGCGATGCCGGCTTGCCGTATTTTGCTGAGCTGGAAGTACAGGATTATGCCAGCGCGAGCGACGCCCTGCGCCGCCACCTCCTCGGCAAAGACCGCATCGATGCGGTCTTCTGCATCAAGAACCTGATTACTATGAATGCCTACAAAATCCTGCGGGAACTCGGCGTCGAGGTACCCAGTTCAGTCGGCCTGCTGGGATACGACGACTTCGAACTGGCGGACACGCTGGATCCGCCCATTACCGTAGTCCGGCAGCCCGTGGTGGGTATTGCCACTCGCGCCGCGCAACTTCTCTTCGACGCACTCGAGAAAGGCAAGCATCCCAAAGGTACGACCACCCTGAAAGTGGATCTCGTCTATCGTGGCTCCTGCGGAGAAATGCTCGCGTCCCGCCGGTATACCTGAACAGAACCGTTTCCCACTGGCCAGGAACTGCCAGCTCCGAGTACACTTGCGTATTCCTGGAATCGATACCAGAAGTGAGGTGCTGTCCCTTGCGGATGACCTGGAGCCTCTTCCGAAGCACCGCCGTGGGCGCTTTGGGAGGCCTTCTCTTCGGCTTCGATACGGCTGTGATCTCCGGCACCACAGGGCAACTGCGCTCGACTTTCCATCTCAGCCCGGAGGCGCTTGGCTGGACCGTCTCCGCTGCGCTGTGGGGCACAGTAGCCGGATGCGCCCTCGCCGGGCCAACTGGTCAGCGCGCCGGCAGCCGCAACATGCTTCGCTGGGCCGCGGTCCTCTATATCCTTTCCTCTCTCGGCTGCGCGTTTGCCCCCAACTGGTCCATACTCGTCGCCTCTCGTTTCATCGGCGGCTTGGGTATCG
>DASVAI010000400.1:0-4336 GCA_036376445.1 Acidobacteriaceae bacterium | reverse complement strand
GATGCCGGTTTCGAGCGCGAGGCGCTCCAGCATGTCCATGGTGGAGCGGCCGATGCCGCGCGGCGGCGTGTTGATGACGCGCTGCAGGGCGATTGAGTCGTGCGGATTCTGCACGAGCTTGAGGTAGCTGAGCAAGTCCTTAATCTCGGCGCGCTCGTAAAAGGAGAAGCCGCCCACCATCGTGTACTGGATCGAATAGCGGCGAAGGGCCTCCTCCACCAGGCGTGACTGCGAGTTGGTGCGGTAGAGCACGGCGGTGCGCGCCGGCTCGTTACCTTCACCCGCCTGGCGCAGATATTTCTGAATATAGTCGGCGATGAAGAGCGCCTCATTTTCGCCGTCGGGCGCTTCGTAGTAGCCGATCTTCGAGCCGCCCCGCCGCTCCGTCCACAGATTCTTGCCCTTGCGCTGCGCGTTGCGCGCGACCACGGCGGATGCGGCCTCCAGGATGACCTGCGTAGAGCGGTAGTTCTGTTCGAGCCGTATGGTCTTGACTTCGGGGAAATCTTTCTCGAAGTCGAGAATGTTGCGGATGTCCGCGCCGCGCCAGCTATAGATGCTCTGGTCTTCATCGCCGACGACGCAGACGTTGTGATGATCGCCGGCCAGCAGCTTCATCAGCTCGTATTGCGGGCGGTTCGTGTCCTGGTACTCGTCGATCATGATGTAGCGGAAACGCCGGTTGTAGCGCTCGCGCGTTTCGCCGCTGGCCTTCAGCAGGCGCACAGTTTCGAGCAACAGATCGTCGAAGTCCATCGCGTTGTTCTTGAGGAGTTCCTTGCGATAGATCTCGTAGAGCTGCGCGACGCGCTCGCTGATGGGATCGCTCGATCCGAGGTAGTACTCCTGCGGATCGATCATGTGGTTCTTGGCCCAACTGATCTTGGAGAGCACGGTGCGCGGCGTCAGCGTTTTGTCGTCGAGCGACATGCGGCGCATGGCCTGCTTCACGATGGCCTGCTGATCGCTCTCGTCGTAGATGGCGAAGCTGCGGGTCAGGCCCTTGTCGCCGATGCGCAGCGCTTCGATATCGCGGCGCAGCACGCGCACACAGAAGGAGTGAAAGGTGGAGAGCAGCGGCTTGGCCAGCGTGGAGCCGGCGAGTAGCTTTTCCACGCGCTCGCCCATCTCGGCGGAGGCCTTGTTGGTGAAGGTGACGGCGAGAATGGAATCCGGAGCAACGCCTTTGGCTTCGATGAGATACGCGATACGGTGTGTAATGACGCGCGTCTTGCCCGAGCCCGCGCCTGCGAGGATGAGAACAGGACCATCCGTGGCTTCGACGGCCGCGCGCTGTTGCGGATTCATCTTTTCGAGCAAGGGATTCACGGGGACGGTCTCGGTGGGAACTTCCTCTCTCTAGTGTATCGCCCCCGCTGTGCACATCCCGGCAGCGGCAAGGGATGCATTTGGGTACTCTGGAAGAGACCTCACATTGATCCGGAATGAAACCCGCGAATGACCTCCACGCAAAGCAAAGAACCTGTCACTCAGCGAAGTGTCTGCGTCTTCTGCGGATCGAGCAACGGCATTGATCCTGTCTTTCTTGACGCCGCGCGTTCGCTGGGCGCGGCCATAGCGCAGCATGGCTGGAGATTGATCTACGGCGGCGCCGAGGTGGGGCTGATGGGCGCTCTTGCGGATGCGGCGCTGGCTGCCGGCGGCGCAGTGACAGGCGTGATTCCGCGCTCGCTCTTCCGGCAGGAGATTGCCCATCGCGGGCTGACCGAACTGATTGAAGTGAACAGCATGCACGAGCGGAAGGCGGAGATGGCGCGCCGCGCGGACGCCTTCCTGGTGCTGCCCGGCGGCCTGGGCACCTTGGACGAGATGTGCGAGATCCTGACCTGGGGACTGCTCGGGATTCATGACAAGCCAGTCGTGCTGATCAATACCGCCGCGTACTGGAACGCCTTCCTTCACTTGCTGGATGGCGCGGTGGAGGCTGGCTTTTTGCGTTCCGCACACCGGACTTTGTCGCTGGTGGCACCCGATCCGGAGACTGCCTGCATCATGGTGGAGCATCGCTGGTCGCGGTGATCAAGAAACTCCTGCGTCTCCGGAATGGTCTATCCTTAGACTCCGCCCGTTTATCCTGACAGGACGCATGCAGCAGTCTGCCGCCTTTTCGAAGTTACAACGCCTATTGCTACCTGCAGTTCTGGCCGCAATGATCCCCGCGATAGCGCATTCACAGAGCGCCAGTCTGCCGGACGCTCCTGTGCCCCAACAAGCGCAGCAGACGAAGGATGCCGACAAGCAGAAGCAATCACCGAGTTCCGACGAGGTGCTGCGGCGCGAGGAGAAGCAGCGCGCCTTTGGCGTGATGCCGATGTTCCAGGCAGTGAACCGGTCGGAGACGATACCGCCGCTGCGTCCGGGACAGAAGTTCCACCTGATGCTGAAGAGCTCAACCGATCCGTTTGTGTTTGTCCTGGATGGTGCGATCGCGGGCTTCGGGCAGGCACGCAACACCAACACTGGTACCAAGCTGGTGAAGAACCCGGACGGAACAACCTCACAGGTGCAGTGGGGATTTGGCCAGGGAGCGGAGGGATACTTCAAGCGCTTTGGCGCCGCATACCTCGACACACTGGACGGCAACTTCTGGGGCAATGCCGTGCTGCCGGTGCTGCTCAAGGAAGATCCCCGCTACTATCGCATGGGCACCGGGCCGTTTGCGCAGCGCTTTCTGTATTCGGCCAAAACAGCAGTGTGGTGCCGCCGAGACAACGGGAAGTGGGGACCGAACTATGCCAATGTTGCCGGCAATTTCATCGCCGGCGGCATCTCCAACTTCTACTATCCCGACGAAGATACCGGCTTTGAGAAGACAGTTACCGGGGCGCTTACCGTCACGGCGGAAGGCGTCATCGGCTCGGAGCTGATTGAGTTTCTTCCCGACATCGAGCACCACTTCCTGAAGAAGCGCCAGAAGAAACAGGAAACGGGGACGAAGGAATAGCGAGTAGCCGGCTGCGTGGCTGCTATTCCCTTCTACCGATTTCCTTCCTTCTGCACTCCTGGCACTGGCAGTGGCGGCGGAGAAAGTCCCAGGAGTAGATACCGCTGGAGTGGCCGTCGTTCCATTTGAAGATGACGGCGTATCGGCCGGCCGGCTCGACGCTGGCGGGACGCGGCGGCGCTTCATACAGCGGCAGCAGTTGCGTGGGCGCGGGTTTGCGCTCGCCGGGCTCGAGACCCGCGGCCTCTCGCGCTTCGTGACAGGTAGCGCAAGGACAGGCGTCGCGGAGCCAGCGGAAGCTCCACTCGCTGCGGTGGCCATCCTTCCAGTCGATCTCCATGCCGGTGCCTTCGCTCTTGTGAATGCGGACCTTGGCTGGATCGACGGCATCGCGCGGCAGGGGCGGGCGATCGGCGCGGCGGGCGTCCCGCTCATCGACGATGCGGATTCCTTCGTGACTCATAACGACTCTCTGGTTCAGGATACGCGCTGCGGGCTGGACTCTATTCGACAGCGCAGATCAGACACTTCAGGTATTCGGTCTCCGGGATGGTCAGGATGACGGGATGATCGGGGGCTGCGCCGCGGCGCTCGATCAAGCGCACTCGGCGATCGGCGTCGGCTGCTGCGGCGGCAACTGTGGCGGTGAAGTCTGCGCCGGAGATGTGATGCGAGCACGAGCAGGTGATGAGCACGCCGCCCGGGCGGAGCATCTTGAGTGCGCGCAGGTTCAGCTCCTTGTATCCGCGGAGTGCGCCTTCCACGGCACGCTTGCTCTTCGCAAAGGCGGGCGGGTCCAGCACAATCGTGCCGTACTGCGTGCCGGCATCGCTCCAGTCGCGCAGCAGATCGAAGGCGTCGGCCTCAATCCAATCAACTTCGGCAGTCATCTGTGCGCGATTCGCCTCCAGGTTGCGCTCAGCGACTTCGAGCGCGCTGCGCGATACGTCCACGCCTGTGACGCGCGAGCAGCGGCGGGCCATGTGGAGGGCGAATCCTCCCTGGTAGGTGCAAACATCCAGCGCTTCGCCGCGCGCATGCTCGGCAGCGGCGGCGTAGTTGAGCCGCTGGTCCAGAAATGCTCCCGTCTTCTGGCCGGCAGCGGCGTCATAGGCGAAGCGCAGGCCATTGAGCTGGAACGTGGTCTGTAGCTTGGCGTGATTTTCGTCTTTGCTATAGAGCGTGGCGAGCGCGGGCGTGGTCAGGCCCTCGATGGCGGCGATGCGAGCATCTCCACGTTCGACGATTGTGTCGGGCGCGAGTTCTTCCACGAGGACACGGGTGACGAGTGCGCGAACTTCGGGCCGGTCGAGCCCGCGGGCGAGCACCTGAACGAGCAGCAGCGAGGCGTAGCGATCGATGATGAGGCCG
>DASVAI010000383.1:0-7565 GCA_036376445.1 Acidobacteriaceae bacterium | reverse complement strand
ACGGTGGCGTCGATGATGCGTCCCTTCTGCACCAGCGCATCGCGGCGATCGCGCTCCAACTCATCAGGGCTGGGGTGCTTGCGCGACATCCAGTAAACGGCGCTGGCGATGCCCATAGCCGCCACAATGGTGATGCCGCTTGCCAGTTGGGTCTCGCGCATCGTGATGCCGAACATCGTTGCTCCGGGGAGAGCCATGCCGTGCGGCTCTCTCTACTGCTGGTTAGGATAGCGCAGCCCCGTCGTGGATCGAGTTACGAATCCGTGTCTTCATCATGGCGCAAAAGGGGGATTCAAAAGCATGTTTTTCCGGATTGCCGGCGGGGTTATGAGAGGCGCTGACCCGACCGCGTCCACCCCAAAGACGCGGGCAATCAAGCGTATAGTGAAGTCAGGATGAACAGGTCAGTTGTTGCGCCGCCGCCGGGGTCTCCGGGGCGGTTTTCCACACATAAGTCAGGAACTTCGGGGCAGGGCGAGCGGAGGATCCGCTCGACAACCGTAATCTGCGTGCGCCGCGGCAAGAGCGTTGTGATGGCCGCCGACGGCCAAGTGACGATGGGCGACAGCGTGATCAAGCACAGCGCCCGGAAGATACGCCGGCTCTATCAAGACAAGATATTGGCGGGATTTGCCGGGTCGACGGCAGACGCTTTCTCGCTGTTCAGCCGCTTTGAGGGAAAGCTGGAGCAGTATGCCGGCAACCTGGGACGGTCGGCGGTGGAGCTGGCGAAGGATTGGCGCACGGACAAGATGTTGCGCTCGCTGGAAGCGCTGCTGGTGGTGGCGGACCCGCACCAGACGTTCCTGATCAGTGGATCGGGCGACGTGATCGAGCCGGATGAGGGAATTGCGACGATCGGGTCGGGCGGATCGTTTGCGCTGGCGGCGGCGCGCGCGCTGATGCAGAACACGGAGCTGGGCGCGCGGGATATTGCGGAGAAGGCGCTGCGGATCGCAGGGCAGATCTGCATTTACACCAACGACCAGCTCACGATTGAAGAGTTGAGTGCGTGATTGGCTGCGTCTAAACTTTGCGCAGCGTATTTGGTTGAGCGGCGCTTCGCGCCGATGTGGGACGGAAGGTGAAGCAGATCTTTCGCTCCACTTTCGGTTACGCTCTGGATGACGAGTCAAGGGATCGGCGACCGACTCGAGGCGCGAGAGTAAACCAGTCGCACGATGCGACAAGCCCGGAAGGAGATTGAGGGCGAGATGGCTATTTATTTACCAGGTACAGCAGAAGACCAGGGGTTATCGCTGGACGAATTGACTCCGCGGCAGATTGTCGCGGAGCTGGACAAGTATGTCGTCGGGCAGAGCGCGGCAAAGCGCGCGGTGGCGATTGCGCTGCGCAACCGTATGCGACGACAGAAGCTGCCGCCTGATCTGGCAGACGAGATCATGCCGAAGAACATCATCATGATCGGGCCGACGGGCGTGGGCAAGACAGAGATTGCGCGGCGGCTGGCGAAGCTGACCGGCTCGCCGTTCCTGAAGGTGGAGGCGTCGAAGTTCACCGAGGTCGGCTATGTGGGGCGCGATGTGGAGTCGATGATTCGCGACCTGGTGGAGATCGCGATCGACATGGTGCGCGAAGAGCGGCTGGAGGAAGTAGAGGACAAAGCGGAGCTGAATGCCGAGGAGCGTCTGCTGGACCTGCTGCTGCCTGCGCCGACGGCCGCGCCGTCGAAGCCGGATAGCAAGACGGATACAAAGGTGTTCGAGATTGTGCGCGGACCTGAGGGCGCGCAGACAATCGAAGCTCCGAAGGACTCTTCTAAGGAGTCCGGCGAGAGTCATAGTCGCACACGGGAGAAGCTGCGGCAGCAGTTCCGTGAGGGCAAGCTGGATGACCGCATGGTGGAGATCGATGTGCGCGAGCGCAACATGCCAAGCTTCGAGATCATTACCAACCAGGGCCAGGAAGAGATGGATGTGAACCTGAAGGACGTTCTTCCGGGCCTCTTCGGGCAGCGCACGAAGAAGCGGAAGATGAAGGTGAGCGAGGCCTTCGAGTACCTGGTGCAGGAAGAGGAGCAGCGGCTCATCGATATGGACCAGGTGAACCGTATCGCTGTCGATCGGGTGGAGAATTCCGGAATTATTTTCCTGGACGAGATCGATAAGGTGGCGGGACGCGAGGGTGGGCACGGGCCGGACATCAGCCGTGAAGGAGTCCAGCGCGACATCCTGCCCATTGTGGAAGGCACGACGGTGAACACGCGGTACGGCATGGTGTCCACCGATCACATCCTGTTCATCGCGGCGGGCGCGTTCCACGTGTCGAAGCCGAGCGACCTGATTCCGGAGTTGCAGGGGCGTTTTCCAATTCGCGTTGAGCTGCAATCGCTGACGGTCGAGGACTTTATCCGCATCCTGACGGAGCCGAAGTCGTCACTGACCAAGCAGTATGCGGCGCTGCTTGAGACCGAGGGAGTGAAGCTGGAGTTCACGCGCGAGGCGCTGGAGGAGATGGCGCAGTTTGCGTTTCGCGTGAACGAAACGACGGAGAACATCGGCGCGCGACGGCTGCACACGATCATGGAACGCGTGCTGGACGAGATCAGCTTTCTGGCGCCGGATCTGCAGAAGGGGCAGAAGACGGCGGAGGGCGTCGTGGATCTGGCAGCGACGGCGGGCGATGGGCTAGGGGCAACGGTTCCTCTGCCTGTGGTCGAGCGCACGACCGAGCAC
This sequence comes from Acidobacteriaceae bacterium, assembly GCA_036376445.1. Taxonomy (GTDB): domain Bacteria; phylum Acidobacteriota; class Terriglobia; order Terriglobales; family Acidobacteriaceae; genus KBS-83. Next base: position 4,869 of record DASVAI010000383.1, on the reverse strand, counting down.
GGCGTTGAGAAGGTGGTGGTGGTTGATCCGAAGTACGTGCAGCAGATGGTGGCGTCAATCGTGAAGAATCAGGATTTGTCGCGGTACATCCTGTAATCACGGAATCAGCCGCATAACGGCAGTTGGTTAGCCAGAAAGCGCTGGGAGTTGATGCTTCCAGTGTGCGTCGCTGCGGGGCAGATCCGTTGTAAGTTGCTGTTGCAGCTTACAGGGTCAATCCGGAAATCCGAATCAAGCTTACAGCCGCTCCTTGAGATGCTCGACTAGCTTCCGAGGGTGAATTGGCTTAGCTACGATCTCGAAGTGAAAACCGCGCTTCTCCGCTTCGGTAAGGATGTCAGAAATTCCCGCCTGCCCTGAAAAAAGCAGAATGTTTATCGAGGGATACAGGTTGCGCATGGCGATTGCCAATTCTACGCCGTTCATCCGCGGCATCAACACATCGGTCAGCAAATGATCCGGGCGAAAGCGGGCGGCGATTTCCAGGGCGTGCCAGCCGTCGTATGCGGCGACTACGTCAAAGCCCTCGACCTCCAGAATTTCGCTGAGGGTTTCGACGATAAGCCTTTGATCATCGACCAGCAATACTTTGGGGCGGGCTGTCGCTGATTCCGGTGAGCAATCGCCCTGCGGAATCGTCGGGGGAAAATATTCCGACGAGTCGTCAATGAGATAAACCGGGCCAAATGTTTCATCGATCATATGCGGATGTCTCTTCTTACCTCCGTCCGATCCTGATCATAAGCATCCGTGTCCAACTGAGGTAGTGAGAGCGGGACGAAGATTGTTATGGTTGTTCCGCTTTTTCCTCTTTCCGTATTGCTTGCTATTGAAATCTGCCCTCCACGTTTTTCCAGCAATTGCCTGGCAACCCAAAGCCCTATTCCTGTACCGGTCTGACCTTTGGTTGTAAAGAATGGCTCGAAGACTCTATCCAGGTGTTCCTGCTTGATGCCTATGCCATTGTCGCGGATGACGATCTGTATGCCGTCTCTGCTGGCGCTGATTATCTTGCGGAGTGCGATCTGAAGCAGCCCACCGTCCGGCATGGCATCAATGGCATTGACGATTACGTTTGAGAAGACCTGAAGCATTTCACCTCTGCTGACGCTCACCTTCTGGAGATCACTGAACTGTGTGTCCACAGAAACTCCCGCCGAGAGCATCTTCGCGTGATAGACGGTGAGTACGCTCTCCACCAGATCGTGGAGGTAAATATCTCTGGGAGCGTTGCTGTCCTGGTAGAAGCCGAGCGTCTGCCGGGCGATGTGCGAGACACGCTCCAGTTCCTGTTCAGCGGTGAGCAGGAAGTTATATGCCTTTCCTTCCGGGCTGCTGTTCTGCCGGGCGAGGTAAATCAGGTTCATCAAAGATTCGAGAGGATTGTTGATTTCGTGGGCGACGGCGGCGGCCATCCGGCCGGTGGCAGCAATCTTTTCGGACTGGATGAGCAGCCGTTCCACCCGCTTGCGGTCGGATATGTCGCGGGCGATCTTTGAGGCTCCAACGAGATTGCCGTGCTCGTCGCGGACAGGCGAAATGGTGACCGAAACTTCGAGAAGCTCGCCACTCTTTTTCCGGCGCTTTGTTTCGAAGTGATCGACTCGCCGGCCGGACCTCAGTGTATGCAGGATTTCATCTTCTTCGTAGCGCAATTCGTCGGGGATGATGCTCAGGATCGACTGGCCGATCATCTCTTCCGCGGTGTAGCCGAACATTTGATGCGCGCCTTCGTTCCAGCTTGTCACAATGCCATTCAGATCTTTGCTGACGATGGCATCGTCGGCTGTCGCGACGATCGCGGCCAGATGAAGGCGGGGATCCAGCGGCTTAGGAGCCTGAGGGGCCGGCTTGAGAGGGGATTCAAGATCGTGCATGCAAACGATATTCCTCCATGCTAGCCGCTGCGACAAGGGTCTGCCCAAGGGTTCGATGCACGTGGAGACCATGGAAGTAGCCTGCGGCGATCTAGCTACCCTTTATGGCTCCCTCCGCACCGATGGCCGTCAAGAGTTTGTCTCATGTCCAGCGAAATCCTATCTTACGATCAACCTGAGTTCACGGGAGCGAAGTGGTTCATGACGTTTTTCGAAAGCCTGCTCATCCTGCTGCTCGTCGCGATTGCCCTGCTGCAACTGGCCCGCCGGCTCTCGCTTCCTTATCCCACGATGCTGGCGGGAGCCGGCGTTGTCGTCGCTCTGGTTCCGGGGGCACCGTCCTTTTCAATCGATCCGGCTACCGGCCTGGCTTTGTTCATTGCGCCGGCGGTGATCGACGCCGCGTTTGATTTTCCGCCCGGCGCGCCGCGGAGGTTTGTAGCTCCACTGGTTGCCTTTGCGGTGGTGGCGGTGGTGCTGACTGCTGTGGTTGTCGCCTGGATCGCCCATAGCTTTCTGGGTTTGCCGCTTGCCGCGGGCATTGCGCTGGGCGCGATCGTTGCGCCTCCGGATGCCGCTGCCGCGACCGCGGTGCTGAGAAGGTTTTCGATTCCGAGAAATGTAGACGCCGTGCTGAAGGGCGAGAGTCTCTTCAACGATGCGACTGCCCTGCTGCTTTTCAGCGGAGCGCTGACAGTGCTTAGAGGCGGAGGGATGGGTTTGCCAGTGGGTCTGCGGCTGGGATTCGCAGCGCCTGGGGGCCTTTTGCTGGGGATTGTGTGTGCCTATCTCTACCGTCCTGTGAGTCGCGTGGTGAAGGACACGCTGGGAGGCACCCTGCTGCAGTTTGTGATCGGGTATCTGCTTTGGGTGGGCGCGGGGCATCTGCATCTGTCTGCGGTATTGTGCGTGATCGGCTTCGCCATGACGCTCTCGCGAAATCTGAGCTCGGACGACCTCGATGCCCGGATGCGTGTTCAGTCCTACGCAGTATGGAGTTCGGTTGTCTTTACGCTCAACGTGCTGGCGTTTCTGTTGATGGGCATGCAGGGGAAGGCGATTGTGACGAGGATGCAGGGCGCACACCTGCGCCATGCGCTGGCATTCGCAGGCGTGGTCATTCTGGTCGTCATCGTCACTCGCCTGGTGGTGGTTCTTGGCTATTGGTACCTGGAGTCCCGCTGGGACCGCCCCAGGAGCACATTTGGAGAGGCGTTCTTTGTTGGATGGTGCGGGATGCGGGGATTCGTCACCATCGCGACGGCATTCGCGCTGCCGGCTTCCTTCCCACACCGCGATACGGTGGTTCTGGCGGCGTTTTCCGTTGTGCTCGCGACACTGGTGGTGCAGGGACTTACGCTGGCACCGCTGGTAAGACTGCTCAAGCTGGATCAAACCGAAGAAGCGGCGCGTGAACTTACGTTTGCGCGAGTCGCGATGGGAAACGCTGCGCTCGACAGTATTGCCGACGAGCAGGGGCCGGAGGCGGACAACTTGAGGTATCGCCTGTTTCTTCATTTGCAGAGGTGCATGGACGTGGAGATTTCTCCGGAGCTGGAGCGGCTTCGCAGCCTCGGAATGACAGCGGTAACGGCAGAGCGCTCGACCCTGGAGGACCTGCGCAATGAAGATCGGATCGGCACCGACGCCTATCTGGGATTGCAGGAGCAAATCGACTGGAACGAGCTGACTCTGCTGCGCGACGCGGATCGGCAGATCGAGGAAATTTAGTTCCTCGATAGCCGGGCGGTCGATGGGACTGGGACTGTGTACGCGCAGTGTCGGCCAGCCTCGAGGCTGTATACGGGAGATGACAGCGAGTCCCATGACAAACCCTAACTAACTGAATTAAGCAGGGTTAGCGATGCGTTCGACTGGCCGTCCGCTTGCTGGAACGAGTATGCAAAGCGCCGGCGGGAGCGGTGTGCGTCCCGTCGCCGTGGGTGCTAGGAGATTCCATGATTGCTCGTCGTAGAGTTGCGGCCTTTCTGCTGGTTCTGGGTAGTGTGCTGGGGGCCGCGCTGGTTGGTTGCGGCAACCCGAACGGACTGGATTCGATTTCTGTGACGCCGGCGTCCGAGACAATCAACACAGGGCAGACGGCGCAATTGACTGCCATCGGCACCTTTGGGAATGCTAAACACCCGAACCAACAGAATGTCACCACCGGTGTGACCTGGACCTCGAACAAGACCGCGGTGGCCACCGTGGACAAGGCGGGATTGGTGACGGCGGTGGGCGCAGGCACGGCGACGATCACGGCGACGGCGCAAGCTTTCAACGGCCAGACGAGTTCGAGCGCGCTGGTCACGGTTGCGAGTCCAGGCGGAGGGACCGGAGGAACCGGCGGGAGCGGTGGGGGCATCCTTTCGCTCACCATCATTCCGAGCGGGATTGTCTTTGGCACTCTGGGGGATAGCGGGCAATTCCTGGCGATCGGAACGTTCTCGACGGCGCCAACCGTGAGAGACCTGACCAACTCGGTCACCTGGCTCACTTCCGAACCGAATAAATACCCGGTCACCAACAACAACAGCGCAGCGCCCGGCGGCGGGACAGAAAACGGCGGGGTTGTCAGTGATTACGAAGCCAGCAATGGTCCCGTAGGTGCGATCATCACGGCGGAGGCGAAGGACAGCAATGGATCTATAGCCACCGCTACGGCAAACGTCGGCTGCCCGTATGTTCTGCCGAACCCGCCATCAACCCCAGGCTCCTGCTTTAATTCCGTCCCGACGCTCCTGACGACGCTGACCTTCTACAACGAAGGCTTGGATACTAGCGATTGGGAGATAACTGCTCCCTCAGCGACCGGTACGCCGAAGGTTATTCATTGCGGTCCGGGCTGGATTAAGGACGGCGGATCCGACTCAGTCTGCACGGCGACTTATCCCATAAACACCACTGTGACCTTGACCGCCCCAGCCCGATCGGATGTCAAATTCGGCGGCTGGTCCTCCAACTGCACGAATACCGGGACTATCAGCGAAAC
>DASVAI010000377.1:0-2571 GCA_036376445.1 Acidobacteriaceae bacterium | reverse complement strand
GCCGGGCGCCATAATCACCACATCGTCTGGATCGAGAAGATGGTCACCCGCGTGGAGACCATCCAGCTCTACTCCCATGCCCGGGTCTTCTGCTGCCCGTCCGTCTACGAACCCTTCGGCATCATCAACCTGGAAGCCATGGCCTGCCGCGCCCCCGTCGTCGCCAGCGCCACCGGGGGCATCCTCGAAGTCGTCGTCAACGCCGAAACCGGCTATCTCGTCCCCTTCGAGCAGGACGCGGTCACCAGCTTCCCCGTGCACCCCGAGCAATTCGCCCGCGACCTCGCCGCCAAGCTCACTCTGCTGCTTAACGATCCGGACACCTGCAAGCGGATGGGGGAAGCCGGCCGCCGGCGCGTAGAGCAGCACTTCGCCTGGTCCAGCATCGCGGACCAGACGATAGCCCTCTATCAAGAACTGATCGCACGCAGGAAGTAGTTCTATCCTCACTTTGAAACTCCAGCCGCCACGCAGCATCACTTTCAATGAGCGCGGCGAGATCCTCGAAAGCGAAGCGGCTGGCGAAAGCAATCAGGAAAGCCGCACAATACACCAGTGACGCAGGTACACCCGTTCGGCCTCATCCTCGGACTTCTCGCGATCAGCACAGTATTGCTTGACGCCTTCGAGACCATCGTCCTACCCCGCCGCGCCAGCGGAAAAATCCGGCTCACCCGGCTTTTCTATGTCGTTACGTGGCGTCCCTGGGCAGCGGTTGTGGCGCGCATTCGCAGCCGTCGCACGCGCGAGACCGGATTCAGCTTCTACGGCCCACTCTCGCTGCTGTTCCTGATGGCGCTGTGGGCCGTTGGCCTCGTCTTCGGCTTCGGACTTATGTTCTGGGGACTCGGCGCACCGCTGCACGACCCGCTCGGTCTTCACCCGCTCCACACCGCCATCTACATCAGCGGCACGACGCTGTTCACGCTCGGACTCGGCGATATCATTCCGCTCAACCACTGGGCGCGCGATCTGGTCATCATCGAAGCTGGCACGGGCCTTGGATTTGTCGCGGTCGTCATCGGCTACCTGCCCGTGCTGTATCAAGCTTTTTCCCGACGCGAAGGCTCCATCGCGCTGCTTGACGGCCGCGCCGGCTCACCGCCCACCACGAGCGAGCTTCTGCGGCGTCACGCCGCGGACGGCGACAATAATGCGCTTATTAACCTGCTTGCCGAGTGGGAGCGTTGGTCCGCCGAGATGCTGGAGAGTCACATCTCGTATCCATTGCTGTGCTATTTCCGCTCGCAGCACGATAATCAAAGCTGGCTGAGTTCCATCACCGCCATCCTGGACACGTGCGCCGTCCTGCTCAGCATCGTCGACTGCACCGCCTGCCGCCAGGCACGCCTCACGTTCGCCATGGCACGCCACGCCGTTGTCGATCTGCTACTGGTGTTTGGCATGGAGCCGGTTCCGATGACCAAAGCGGCGCCGGGCTCCGCACCCGGGCAAGACTCCGCGAGCCGCCTGCCCGAACCGGAACTCGTGAAGCTCACCGAAATTCTCTGCAAGGCGGGTTATCGCCTGCGCCTGGAGCCGGAACGCCTCGCCCTGTTACGCAAGCTGCGCTGGATGTATGAAGGCCAGGTCCTCGCGCTGTCACGTTATCTCTTCATGCCCCTGCCGACCTTCGTTGCCGAAACAGAAGGCCGCGACACCTGGATGCAGGTGAACAACCTGCTGGCGCTATACGCAGTGCAACCGCAGGCAACGGATGAAGACACCCATGCCGCCATGCTCATGGCGCGTACCCGCGAGATCTTTGCCGACGAGCCCCACGCCTTCTAAAAGAAATGTACCGGCATGGGTCATGCACAGATCAGCGCGCCGCTCGTCGGGGGAAGGTGCAGCGCCTCGGCTGCCTGCTCGTGCGAGGCCGCGTGCCATGCGCCATCGGAAGCAATCGACATCTCGCCCAGGGTCTCGCCGGACTTCGCAGATGCACTCGCCGCCTTCAGCCGAACCACCGGCTTTCCGACAAACCGTTGGCCCGGAACAACGTCGATTGGGTGCTCCAGACTTAGGTTAAGAGCGATCAGCGAGACGCGCGCGTCCGATCGCTGCGCTGCATACACCCGCAGCCCGTCAGGCACGGTGCTCAGGTTTGCTTCGAGCAGCTCTCCGCCTGGTCCGGCTGCCTCACGGAACAGCCGCATGCCGTAGTACAGAGGTCGCGCCTCGAATCCCTTCGCACGCGTGCCCGCGATCGGTGTGTACCAGCCGTAGCCGCCGCCATGGAAGTTCACGCCGAGGCCGCCCGCTTGCGCAATGCGAAACATGTAATCCACTCCCCACAGGGCGGATGCGAAAGTATCGCTCACGCCTTCCTTACCGCCGCCATAACAGGAGTTCGTCTCCGCCAGCCGGAAAGGGAGTCCGGTCTGCTTCGTCACATCCTGAAGGCCGGCAAACTCGCGATCCAGTTTCGCGTCCGGACGCAGCAGACGAGGAATATCCATGGAGGGGTCACTCGGCGGTCCCTCTGCGTAGTAGTGCGACGAAACAAACTTCACATCATTGCGAAACGCCTTCGCGAACGGCACCAGCCAATCATTGTTATAAGCGGTG
>DASVAI010000376.1:0-7521 GCA_036376445.1 Acidobacteriaceae bacterium | reverse complement strand
CGGCGCGCATGATGCCGCTGACGAGGGCCGCATAAAGCGCGGCGGGCGCGGCTTTGCCGCTGGCATCACCCAGCGCAATGCCGGTGCGGTGCTTGTCGTATTGCAGGAAGTCGTACATGTCGCCGCCGATGGTGCGTGCCGGGAGAAAGCGGGCGGCAAACTCGGCGGACAGGTGACTGGGCCGCGACTGCGGGAGCAGGCGCAACTGGACCTCGCGCGCCATTTCGAGGTCGTGCTCAAGCCGCTGCTCCTGCTGTGCGACACGCTGATAGAGCCGGGCGTTTTCAATCGCGATGGCGATCTGGCCGGCGAGCGTGACGATGGTACGGCGATGGTCCTCATGAAAGTAGTTGGCGCGGGTGTGCTCCATGTCGAGCACGCCGATGACCTTCTTCTTATAGATCAGCGGGACAGCCAGCTCGGAGCGTGTGAGCGGATTCACCATGTGATAGCGGGGATCGCGGCGGACGTCGGGCGCGTAGACGGGCGCCTTGGTTTCCATGGCAACGCCGACGAGTCCGCGGCCGAAGGGCACGCGCTCAATGGGAACGTAACGCTCGCCAAAGCGGACCGCAAATTGAGTCTCGAGCACGCTATCACGTTCGTTGAGCAGCAGGATGGAGAACATCTGGTAGTCGATGAGGCGGCGGAGCAACTGGCCGATGCGCTCGAGCAATTCATCGAGATCGAGGATGGAACTCAGGTCACGGGAGATCTCGGTGAGGACGGCGAGCGTCTGCGCCTGGCGGGAGACGCGCGTGTAAAGGCGCGCATTTTCAATTGCGACGGCGACGCGGGATGCCGTGAGCTCGAGCAGGCGGAGGTGCTCTTCCTGAAAGTAGCCAACCTCTTCACTTTCGATATCAATGACGCCGATGACGCGGCCCTTGACGATGAGCGGGACGGCGAGCTCGGAGCGCACGGCGTCGTTGGCGGAGACATAGTTCGGCGCGGTGCGGACATCGTTGACAAGCACGGGCTCTTTGCGGGCGGCGGCCTCGCCGATGATGCCTTCGCCGATGCGGAAGCGGCGCCGTTCGGTCTCCGGCGTGTGGCCTATCTGGTAGCGCATCCGCAGATCGTTGGTGCGGTCGTTGAGCAGCAGGATGGCGAAGATGCGGAAGTCGATGACGGCGCGGACCAGCTCGGCGGTCTGCTGCATGATGGTCTGCAGATCGAGCGTGGCGTTGAGCGCATTCGCCAGCCGCATGAGGAAGGCCAGCTGAATGGGCTCGGTGCGCACCTGAACACGGGCAGCCGCACCCTCGCTTGCCGGGCGGTAGTCGCCCTCGAAGCTCTCGGGTGGCCGTTCGCGGTGTTCCTGTGCGCTGTCTTTCTTCACAAAGCTACTCCATCAACCTAGCCGCAGGCGCTCAACCGAGCCGCAGGCGCTCAATCGAGCCACAGGCGCGGGTACCTGCGCCGCGAGACGCGGGCAGGCAATCGAGTCATCATAGAGCATTTCTGCCGCGGGAATAGACCACAGGACGGGTGCTCAGATAGATGCAGCGAGGTCGCCGGCGAGCACGGAACTGAGCTCCTGGACGATGCGCACGCCGGCGCTGGCGCCGATGCGGCTGGCGCCGGCCTCGAGCATGGCGCGGGCATCAGCGAGGGTACGGATGCCGCCCGAGGCCTTGACGCCGCAGGTGTCTCCAGCGATGCCACGGAGCAGCGCGACGTCGGCCACGGTTGCGCCGCCGGTAGAAAAACCGGTGCTGGTCTTCAGGAAATCCGCGCCGGCGCTGAGCGCGATCTCGGAAGCGCGGAGCTTTTCGGGTAGCAAGAGAAGACAGATTTCGAGGATGACTTTGACGGTGGCTCCGGCGGCGCGGCCTACTTCGACCACGGAGCGGATATCGGTTTCCACCTGCTCGTAGAGGCCGCTCTTGAGCGCGCCGATGTTGATCACCATGTCGAGCTCGCGCGCACCGAGCTTGACCATCTCGCGTGCTTCGTCGCGCTTGCTGGTAGAGAGATTCGCGCCGAGCGGGAAGCCGATGACCGTACCCACCGCCACGCCAGTGCCGGCGAGCGCAGAGGTGGCGAGCGGGACCCATACGGGATTCACCATGGCGCAGGCGAAGCGATGCTCGGCGGCCTCGCGGCACAACGCGAGCACCTGGTCGCGGATCGTGTCCGGCTTGAGGAGTGTGTGGTCGAGGACGGCCGACAGGGCGGCTGGAGTTGCTAATGATCTTGCGGCGAAAGCGGCGGCATCGAAGTTGCCGCGTACTGGGGAAACAACTTCGTCAGCAGTATCTGGGACCATCGACTTCATTTTCGCACTCGCGGCAAGTGAGAGTCGACCACGGGGAATCTGTGTTAGAGCGGCGTCAATCGGCGGCTTCTGGCGGAAAGATGCAGACATCCGGGAGATTACGATAACGCTCCGCGTAGTCCATTCCGTAGCCGATGACGAAGTGATTCGGGATGGTGAAGCCGACATACTCGGCCTGCATCGCTTCAAGCCGGCGATCCGGCTTGTCAAGCAGGGTTGCGACACGTAGCGTGCGCGGGCGGTGCTGCATGAGCATGCGCTTGAGGAAGGAAAGGGTGAGCCCGGTGTCGAGGATGTCTTCGACGAGGATGATGTTGCGGTCCTCGATGGGATGGTCGAGGTCCTTGATGAGCTTGACGGCGCCGCTGGAGCGCGCGGCTTTGCCGTAGCTGGAGACGGCGACGAAGTCGAAGGTGCAGGGAATGGTGACCGCGCGGGCGAGATCGGAAAGAAAAATAGCCGCGCCTTTGAGCACACCGACCAGCAGCACGGACTCGCGGGCGAAGTCGCGGTCGATCTGCGCACCGATCTCAACGATGCGTTTGGCGATTTCTTCGCGGGTAATCAGGATCGGCAGGGAAACGGAAGAGAGCACGCGATGCGCGGAGGTAGCCATGCTGGTATTTGCCGTGGCCCAAGTCTATGCGCGTTGCTGACTATACTCAAAGAGAACCTTCGCATGTATCCATATATTCATCTTGGGCCGGTGACGATCGGCACCTTCGGACTGATGCTCTGGCTGGCGGCGGTATGCGCCGGCTATGTGCTGCACCTGAACTTCCGGCGCTTCCATGTGGAGGCCGACGCGATTTCGGTGGTGGCTTTTGTCACAGTCCTGGGAGTAGTGGGGGCCAAACTGTGGCACGTCTTTGAAGAACCGGCAGCGCTGCTGCAGGATCCGGCGGGGATGCTGTTCGATCGCGCGGGCTTTGCCTGGTATGGCGGACTGATTGCGGGGATTCTGACGCTGATGTGGCAGGGGCGGAAGGCGAAGGTCGGCGCGGTCGGCATGCTGGACCTGGCGGCTCCGGCGGCGGCGGTGGGATATGGCGTGGGGCGTATCGGCTGTCTTACTTCGGGCGATGGCGACTACGGGATTCCGACGAGCCTCCCATGGGGTATGAGCTTTCCCCATGGGCTGGTGCCTACGATGCAGCGGGTGCATCCGACGCCGATCTATGAGCTGATCGCGGCGCTTATCATTGCGCTGATTCTTTGGAAGCGCGGCAAGCGGTCGCCGGGCGTGATCACAGGCGAGTACCTGGTGCTCTCCGGGCTGGCGCGATTCCTGGTCGAGTTTATCCGCATCAATCCGCGGATTTACTTCGGGATGAGCAACGCGCAGGTTGCGAGTATTGGATCGATCGTGGTGGGTTTTGTGATGATCGTGTGGGCGCGGCGCTATGCCGCGGCGCGAGCGGAGCGGGCCGCTGCTGCGACCTAGAGCTGCTTCAGGTATTGTTTTGCTGCTTCGAGTTCGGGGAAGAGGCGTTCGTCCTGCTGGAAGGCGCGGGAGTGGACGCAACGGCGTCCGGCGCGCACCGTGACCGGATGCCTGAGGTGCAGCATCTCGTGGTAGACGAGGTATTCGACGGCGCAACGCGGGGTGTTGCGGCGGTCGAAGACGCGGCTGACGACGATGGTGTTGTGCGCTGCGTCGTAATGGCCGAGACTGCGGCGTGCCATGTGGCTGCTCCAGGTGAGTAGCGGGCGGCCCATCAGGCCGTGGAAGAAGCGCTGATTGAGGCTCTCGAAGATCTCTTCCAGATCGTAGTACTGGCCCTTGGCACCGAGGATTCTTTTGCGGCCGCGCATCTGCCGGAGGCGCTCGGTCTGGCGCATGACGGACTCACTGCACGAGAAGATGCGATAGCGATGCGTGTGGCGCGCGTCGAGCGGCTTGCGATAGAGCTTTGCGATCAGGATATGGGCGATGGCGCGCAGTACCGGCTCGGGCGCACCTTCCAGAACGTCCGAGAGCGAGACGTGGAGATTGCCTTCGCGCAGCCGGATTGTGGTGTTGAGCGTGGTGAAGCGGCGGAAGCGCACATGGAATGGCGGCATGGGCGCGCGCGGGCGGACGTTGCGGTATTCCTCGTGAAAAATCTGCTGCAGTTCGGGACTCACAACAACGCTAGCCTAGCATTGTGCGCGGGCTGAATAGAAATCGCGATGGATACACTTTCAGCGGCCTCAGCCTGTGGCCGCGAGGCGCGCTACGGTGAAGAAACATGCGGCGGCGAAGGCGATGAGGCAAATGCGAACCGTCCAGCCGACAGCCGGGCGGGACAGGAGGCCGCGATCGCCGATCTGAAAGCATTGGTAGAGCGCGAACAGGCCGAATCCAACGATGGCCATCCGCTCCAGAATCGTCAACGCGCTTTCCATGTCAGTTAACAGATGCGCGGAGAGCGCGAAGGACGCAGATGCCTTAGTCCTCTGTTACTCCTCCGGGGCCTTTTTGCTCTCTTTGGCCTCCTTATGCTTGCTGAAGTACTCTTCCTGCGACTTCAGCAGGTCAGTGGCTGAATGCGTGAGCGTGTTGACGGAGTCCTGGGCGGATTTTCGGACGAAATCGTATTCGGGAGAGCCGGGTGGCTCATCGAGAGCGGTCTTCCACTTGTCCGCGCGCTCCAGCAGGTACTTGAGGGACTTTCGAACATCACCGTGCTGCTCGTCGTAGGCGTCGAGGTTGTCCTGCAACTCATCGACCAGGCTGGTGAAGGCGTCGAGCTGGTCGTGAATCTCAACTCCGGGGTGTTGGGTTGTAGGGCGGACCACTGCGCGGTGAATGGCGGCGGTGCGGTCCTCAATGAACTTGATAAAGAGCTTGACGCGCTCGTTCGGCTGATCCGTAGCGGCGCGGACCTGCTCTTCTTCGTTGGGAGTCAAAGGGTCTTTGGATCGCTGCGCGTGGCCGCACGGAACAATGAGCAGCACACCTAGCAGGGACATGAGTCCGATCAGGAGGGGGCGCACGGCGCGTATTCGGGCGACAGGGGACAAAGAGTTCAAAGCATTTTCGGCTTGGTTGACCATGCAACGGTTGCTCATGTGGCTTTTCTTGATGGAAAAGCCACGCCGAGAGAATTTCCGCACACAGCAGGATTGCCGAAAATGCTTCAGTGGCGGAACACCTGCATCATAAGCTCACTCTGCACCTGGTTGAGGCTCTTCAGCGTGGATTCGAGGATTGGCCGGTCGTCGATCGCAGCCGAGTGCAGGATTTCGTTCAGCCGGAAGGCGGTGTGCTCCATCAGGATCTGTGCATTCTTGAGTTTCTTGTGGTCGTTGGCTTCACTCAGATGGATTTTCTGCGTGTAATCGCGGACGGCGCGCAGCGTAGCGGCAGGGTCCTGACCCTCGCTGAGCTGGCGGCTGGCCAGCTCCGTCATCTGATGAATCAGCTCGGCATAGAGATAGCACTGATCTTTGGGCGACGCGAGGCTGGCCTTTGTCGCCAGCGCGGAGAGCGCGACAGGATCCAGGAGTTGTTTGTCCGCGTTGGAAGCGGAGGCCAGTGCAGGGGAGAGGAGCGCAATGACCAGGAGGAGACCGATTGGACGCATAGCGCACCTCGGACTTTCCGCGCAAGCTAGTGGCTGTGTCCTAGGGTCACCAGCCGGTGTTTCGCCTGCCATTCCTCGTTTGGATACTTGCCATGAGCGGCCGCGAGGAACTTTTCGTAAAACTCAGCCGCCTGCTTACTCTGGTGCAAATTATCGTACGAAGTTGCCCATAAGAACAATGTTTCCGGCGTGTCCTGCGCGATTTTTTGTCGGGCGGTAAGATCCCGCAAAACTGCGCCGTCCTGGTGAAGCTGGGAGTGGGCAAAGGCGAGGCCTCCCCAGGCTTCTTCGTCCTGCGGACTGGCTGCGACGGCGCGTTCCAAAATGGGAACGGCGGTGGTGAACTGCTTGGTGTAGATGAGCGCCTGACCGTAGCTGGTGAGCAGGTTAGCGTTGTTGGGCGCGGCCTGAACGGCTTCCGCGAGCAGGGGAGCGGCCTTCTCTGGTGCGCCGGTGCGGAGATAGCTGTCGGCCAGCATTGCGGCGACGCCGGCATCGTTCGGCTGAAGCTGGTGAAGCTTTTCGAGTGCGGTGATGGCCTCGGCGTCGTTGCCCTGCGCGGAGAGAGCGGAGGCTAGCTGGGCGTTGAGGGCGGTATCGTCTGGATGCTTGGCGAGTGCTGCGCGCAGCAGGGGTTCAGCCTCCTGCGGCTTCTTCTCCTTGAGCAGAAGATGCGCGAGTCCGGCAGTGGCGCCGGGGGACCCGGGATCGGCGGCGAGGGCGCGGCGGTATGCGGTGGCGGCATCCTCGGGGTCGTCATTCGCTTCGGCGATCTGGCCGGTTAAGACGAGGTCGGCCGGCGAGTCCTGGCCGGGGGTGAGCTGCAGCGCTTTGAGCAGGGATTGTTTGGCGGCAGCGGGGTCGGTGGAGAGCTGAAGCTGGGCCAGGCTGCGCCACACCTGTGCTTTGGCTGCGGGGTCAGGGGTGGCAGGCTCGAGTTCGCTGGCGGTCTGGAGTTCCGGCAGCGCTTTGTCGGGCCGGTTGGTTTGCGCATAGAGCAGGCCGAGCGCGGCGTGGGACTCGAACTGCTTTGGATTGGTGGCGATCGCTTTCGCGTAGTCGCGCTCCGCGGCCTCCTGCTGGCCGGTGGAGTCCTCGACGTAGGCGAGGTCGAAGAGCGCGCGGGCGTCTGCGGGATGCTGGCTGAGGTAGCCCAGCAAGCCCGGGCGGGCCATTTCGTAGTCGTGCGCAGCGATGCGGTCTTCGGCGGCGGCAAGCGGAGTGGGGATACCGAGAGGTTTCGTAGCGGCGGGTGGGGCAGGTTCGTCCGGGTCGCGTGTGCCGGGCGGGAGCGTCTGCTGCGCAGTCGCTGTCAGGCAGAAAAGTAAATATCCTATAAACAGCGACTTCCTTATCATATCTAAACTGCTACCTCAGCATGCTCGGGAACGCCTTTCAGCAGGCGGCTGAGCCAGTGGCCGGTGTGAGAACCGGGGGTGGCGGCGATCTCTTCGGGGGTGCCGGTCGCGACGATTTCGCCTCCGCCGTCACCGCCCTCAGGGCCCATGTCGATGACCCAGTCGGCGGACTTGATGACGTCGAGATTGTGCTCGATGACCAGCAGGGTGCCGCCGCCATCGATGAGTTTGCGGAAGGCGTGGAGGAGTTTGCCGACATCATCGAAGTGCAGTCCGGTGGTGGGCTCGTCGAGGATGTAGAGGGTGCGCGAGC
>DASVAI010000374.1:0-3725 GCA_036376445.1 Acidobacteriaceae bacterium | reverse complement strand
AATGCGCGGCCGACGAGCAGCGAGATCCCGAGGCCGAGCCCGACACCGATGGCAACCAGCATCATGCCCTGGCGGAGCACGAGCCGCAGAACATCGAAACGCGAGGCGCCGAGCGCCATGCGCACTCCGATTTCACGCTGCCGGCTGCTGACTGAGCAGGCGAGGACGCCGTAGAGGCCGACGCTGGCGAGGGCCAATGCGAGCAGGCCGAAGATGCCAAGCATGCCGAGCACGATGCGCGCATTCCACAGCACCTGATTCACAAGCTTGGCGCCGGTGCGGACATCGGTGACCTGTACGCCGGGGTTAACCTCCTTGATGCCGCGCTGCACGTCAGCGATCACGAGGGAAGGATCGCCTGCGCTGCGTACGTAGAGGTTCACACTGCCGCCGGGATTCTGCCGGAGCGGAAGATAGAGAGACGGCTGCGGCGCTTCGCCCAATGTCGTGTAGTTGCTGGTCTTGACCACGCCAATGATCTGACGGCGGACGGTGTCGCCGGAGAGGCGGAGGTAATTTCCAATGGCGTTGCCATGTGGCCAATATCGGCGCGCCAGATCTTCATTGATGACGACGACGGGCAGCGATCCCTCCTGGTCTGCCGCGGTGAATGCTCTTCCCTGAAGAAGAGGGATCTGCATGGTCTTGAAGTAGTCGAGATCAATTGTGTTGGCCACGGTGCTGATGGTTTCGGACTTGCGCTGCTGCTCCTGCCCTTCGATGAAGATGCCGCGCGAAGCTGTGGACCAGAACGGCATGTTGGACGCCCAAGAGACGGCCTGAACGCCGGGGATTCTGGAGACACGGTCCTCGACCTGGCGATGAAACGCTTTAAGCCGCACGACATCGTGACTCTGCTGCTCGGGATTCATCATGAGAACGGCAAGATGATGCTGGTCGAAGCCGGGATCGATGTCGTAGGCGTGCTGGACGGCGCGGAGAAAGAGCGAGGCGGCGATCAGCGATACGAGTGAAAACGCAACCTGGCCGGCGAGCAGCGTCTTCTGGAAACGAGCGCCGCGGCCGGATGGTCCGGCGACATGGGTTTCTTCCTTCAGGCTCTCGACGAGGCTGGTCTTTGAAGCTCGCAGGGCGGGCACCACGCCGAAGATGAAGCCGGTGGCGAGCGACAGGAGCAAGGCAAAGAGAAAGACTGTGCCGTCGAGTTTGGGATCGGCGAGATTGCGCGCGTACTCGGGCGGACGGAAGGACCAGAGGAAACGGCAACCTTCGTAGCCAACGGCCAATCCCGCGATACCGCCAAAGAAGCCAAGAAGCACGCTTTCGGTGAGGAGCTGGCGGACGACGCGTCCGCGGCCGGCGCCGATGGCGAGACGCACCCCGATCTCGTGCCGGCGGCTCACCGCGCGGGCCATGAGCAGGCTGGCAACGTTGGAGCAGGCGATGAGCAGCACCAGGCCTACGATGAGCAGCAGCACGGTGCTGACCAGCGCGAGGCCGCGCTCGCCGCCGGTGCTCGAGAACAATGCGGTGGTGATGGGCTCAACAGAAGCGGTGTGCCCGGCATTCGCATCCGGATATTCGCGTCGCAGTGTGGTGGCCAGGGTTTCGAAACTGGCCTGCGCCTGGCTGCGGCTGACGCCGGACCTGAGGCGCGCGATGCCCTGAAAGAAAGGTTTGCCGCGCTGCTCAAGCACGTCCTGGAGCTCAGGGGGCAGCACCTGCTGCTCCATGGTCGCCGGAAGCCAGACATCGGGTCCGAAGACAGCGCTGACGCCGAGGAATCCTTGCGGCGCGACACCGATCACGGTGAACGGGGATCCATTGATCTCGAGGGTTTTTCCGATGACATCCGCGGCGCTGTTGAAGCGGTTCTTCCAGGCGCTGTAACTCAGCACGGCGACGGGAGCAGAGCCCGGTGCGCTGACTTCGCCGCGAAGGAAGAATCGGCCCTTTGCGGGTGCGAGGCCGAGCGTTTCAAAGTAGCCGTTGGTGACAAGCTGGCCGAAGAAGCGCTCCTGCGCTGTGCCTTCGACCAGCGTCATGGGCATCGGCGGCGAGAAGCCGGCGAGATTGCTGAAAGCGGTATTCCTCGCTTGGTAGTCCTTGAGGTTGCGGTAGGAGATCGGGAGCAAACTGCCGGACGGCTTTTGATTCTTGAGGTCTGTCGTGTACAGGGCGACCAGGCGGGAAGGTTCGCGTGCGGGAAGCGGATGGAGCAGCAGGCTGTTCACCACGGTGAACACGGTGGTGCTTGCGCCGATGCCCAGGGCCAGCGCGAGGATGGCGAAGAACGAAAAGCCTGGCGCCCGGGCCATGCTGCGCAATCCATATTTCAGGTCGCGGAGAAGGTCGGCGAGCAGATTGCCTTTCCCGTCAGGCATGTTTCACCTCCATGAGCCGGCGCTTGCAGGATCAACTCATTGAAGCAGTCGAGGGAGGGGCGTGCCGTAAAGAATGGTTAAGCAGAGTAAAGTCTTGTAAATCTGCAGTCGATCTCAGAGGGGCGTGAGCTTGCCGTGCTTGAGGAGAAATGTTTCATCGCGCCAGGTGATGGTGTCGCCGGCGAAGCTCCAGGCCCAGAGAAAGAGCGCGATGAGGTCGCGGGGAAGTAGCAGGAGCAGGTCGCGGATGACCTGCGCGTCGCTGAGGATGCCGACGCCGACGACCAGCGCGAGGGCGACGCGCACCACGACAGCGAGAACAAAGAGCGCGATGCTTTCGAGGCTGAGGCCGCTGGCGATGAGATTGAGGAAGGCCCAGGCGAGGCCGTAGCTGAAGAGAAGGCCAGCGTAGCCCCAGCGGCGGGAGTCGCGCATGGAGCGGGCCCAGCGAAGCTGATGCGCGAAGAATCCTGCCATGTCGTAGGGCGGCACCCAGGTTTCGACGACTTCCGAGGAGAGCTCGACGTCGTAGCCGGCGGCGGCGATGCGCGCGCCGAGTTCGTAGTCGTCGGCGAGATAGTCGACCAGCGGGGCGAGACCGCCGATGCGATCGAGGGCTTCGCGGGAGACGGCGAGCGTGGAGCCGAGCCCGAAGCGGATGCCGCCTTCAATGAAGCGCGCGGTGAGGACGCCGGGAAAGAAGTCGGTGGAGATGCCCAGGGCTTCCATGCGGGAGCCGGCGGTGGGGTCCTTGCCGGGACGGCCGTGGGCGCGGCCGCGATAGGGAGCCGTGACCAGGCCGACGGGACGCGGACTGCCAGGCAACGGCGTGAAGCCGGCCATGATGTTCGTCAGGTAGTTGGGCGAGACGACGATGTCGCTGTCGTTGATGAGGATGTATGGATGACGCGCGTGCGGCAGCACCTGCGTGAGGTTGGAGACCTTGCCGTTGGCGCCGAGGACCGCAGGGCACTTGATGATGCGGATGGAGTGGTCGGGAAACTCTCCCTGGAGCTGATGGATGGCGGCGACGGCGGGATCGGCGAGCGAGCTGACGCCGAAGAGGATTTCGTATTCGCCCGCGTACTGCTGGCGGCAGTGGCTGGCGAAGGCGGCGTACTGCTCGTGGTCGAGGCCGCGGACGGGCTTGAGAATGCTGACGGGTGGAGCAAGGTCCGCGCGCTTGCGGCGGAGGCTATAGACGAAAGCGCGGGCGCTCCAGAGGGCGAGCAGGTAGTAGCCGATGCCGGCCCAGGCGAGCACGGTAGTGACGGTGGCGACGATGCTTGCTGTCAGATCCAAGACTTTGAGTGTAGTGCCTGCGGTATCGGCATGCAGCGGCCGAAGGCTTCGTTTCGCCCATCTCGGTGATGACCGCGC
>DASVAI010000346.1:0-8050 GCA_036376445.1 Acidobacteriaceae bacterium | reverse complement strand
AGGAATACGTCGGCTCCGGTGCTTCCGGCGCCGGCTCGGCCGAGGCGGAGCACCAAGCCAAGAGCCAACACATCAGGAACAATCCGGCGGCGGCGTAGGTCCATGTCCATCTTCCGCGCATTCGCACCCCTCGCGGCAGGCACTCGCCTGCACGAAAGCGTTATCGGCACGATGAGGCAAGAAGTTGACTGCTGCCGGGGGTATCTCGCGGCTCAGTATTCCCGCTGCGGGAAGCGGATCACACCGATGGTGCATTTTGGGAAGCCGCTATGCGCTTCAGCTCAGGCAGCACGGATCCCAGAGCTATGGGGGCGGCATCCGGCATACCCAGCGCAAAGTACACCGCGCGATAGTGCACAAAGAGCCGGTCATACACAGCAATCGCCTCGGGCTGCGGCACGAACGTGCGATGCGGCAAGCAGAGCATCTCCTGTCCCTCTTCCACACTGGAGACCGCGCCTGCCGCAAGCAGCGCAAAGATGCAGGACCCCAGACTCGTCGGCGTGCCATCCGGCACCAGCACAGGCTTGTTCAGCACGTTTGCGTATACCTGGTTCACCACCGCGTTCTGTTGCGGAATGCCCCCGCCATTGATGATTCGTTCCACCGGCACGCCATGCTCCGCCATGCGCTCCAGGATGATGCGCGTGTGGAACGCCGTGCCTTCAATCGCAGCAAACAGCTCGTCCTGCGCGGTGTGCACCAGGTTCCAACCCAGCGTCACGCCGCCCAGTTCTGCATTCACCAGCACCGTGCGATCACCGTTATCCCAGCTCAGGCGCAGCAATCCGGTTTGACCCGCGCGATAGCGCTCCAGCCCCTTCGCCAGGTCCTTCACCTTTGTGCCGGCGCGCCGCGCAATCGCCTCGAAGATGTCGCCCGTCGCCGAGAGCCCCGCCTCAACACCGGTATACCCCGGGTGCACACTGCCCGGCACTACGCCGCATACCCCCGGCACCAGCGCAGTGCGCTTTTCCATCGCGATGATGCAGGTGGATGTGCCGATCACGTTTACCACATCGCCCTCCCGGCATCCCGCGCCGATCGCGTCCCAGTGCGCGTCAAAGGCTCCCACCGGAATCGGAATGCCCGCGCGTAGTCCGAGCGCGTCGGCCCATTCCGGCGAGAGACGCCCCGCAATGTGGTCTGAGGTGACGTACTCGCCTGCCAGCTTCTCGCGAATGCCATCGAACAATGGATCAACCCTGGACAACAACTCCTGCGAGGGCAGGCCGCACCACTTCGGGTTCCACATCCATTTGTGTCCCATCGCGCAGACGCTGCGCTTCACCTTCTTCGGATCGGTGATGCCGCACAGAGTGGCAGCCACCATGTCGCAGTGCTCAAAGGCACTGGCGAACGCGGCCCGCTTGTCAGGATTGTTCCGCAGAAAGTGCAGCAGCTTGGCGAATCCCCACTCGTGCGAGTAGACGCCGCCGCACCACTCGATCGCCTCCAGCCTCTCGCGATGTGCAAGCGCAGTGATCTGCTGCGCTTCCTTCTTGGCGCGGTGATCGCACCACAGGTAGTACTCGGAGAGCGGTCGCATCGCCGCATCGACAGCCACCACGCTTGACCCGGTCGTATCGAGCGCCAGCGCGACCACATCGCCGCCGCGAACTCCAGTCTGGACGAGTGCGGCGCGCGTCGCACTGACCAGCGCATCCATCTGATCATCGTGCGACTGCGTGGCGTAATCCGGATCGTCGCGACGCCGATGCAGCGGATACTCCGCCGTCGCCGTGCCCAACCGCCCACGCACCCTGCCGGACCCATCGCGATCGCTGTCGAGCAACGTCACGCGCACGCTCAGCGTGCCGAAATCGACACCAGCTACAATCGGCACCCCTAAACCTCCGGCTGATTGTGGTAGTACATCTCCCAACCGAGATAACGCACCGCGGCTTCATATACCGCGTCTGCGGTCTGCGAGAAGTTCGCCGCCACATGATGCTCAAAGCCCTGCTCGCAGATGTAGTGCAGCAGCTTCTGCAGATTCGGAATGTAGGCCACGCCCGCGCCGCCGAAGGTCTCCAGCGGATCGTTTGTAAACTCGCCCTCCCCCACATAGCCGCGAATCCGGCCGGAGAAGTCGTCCGTGGAAAATCGCGCGAAACTCATGGCGCCCGATTTCACGCGGCCCACGCAGGTGCCGAAAGTGTTCTCCTTGCCTACCGTGCCCGCGATAATGGCCTGAAAGTCCATCACAACATCTGCGAAGAAATGCTTGGGAAGATTGGAGCAATGGAAGCACACGCACTTGTTCGGATCGCTGCCGTAGTTATTATTCCAGTCCAGCAGTGCGCTCGGCGTCTGGCTGGCCAGCGCCAGCGCATGCATGCCAACCACACCGCATACGTCGACTTCGCATGCAGCGGCGAAGAGGTTCTCGCTCATCATGCTCATGACCGTGCAGGGCACCACGCCGAAGTACTCTTCCATCGATGTCCAGCACTGGACAGCGGAGATAGTGCAGTAGGTCTCCTTCATCCAGGTATCGATCACCGCTCCCAGCTTTGACATCTTCAGCAGGGCTGCTTCCGGGATGTTGTTCGTGGAGACGTATTTTTTAATCGCTGCGAGCTTGGCCTGTACGACGTCGGCAGTGTCCTTCAGTCGATCGATCCGGCCGAAAACCTCCGACAGATCGAGCGGCTCCACGGAGATGCCGGAGCGCTCCAGCAGTTTCTCCGAATAACGGACGGTGTTGAATGCCGCCGGCCGCGCTCCGATGGACCCGATACGCAGGTTGCGGAAGCCGCCCACGATGCGGCATACCGCGGAGAACCACGCCAGGTCCTTCGCAAAGCTTTCCGAATTCGGCGCGGAGGTGTGCAGCGATGTAATCGAGTACGGAATGCCGTATTGCTTCAGGTTGTTGCACGCGGACATCTTGCCGCAAAAGCTGTCGCGGCGGTCCGATATCTTCATGTCGTCCGTGCGATCGGGCGTGGCCTGCACCAGCACCGGGACCTGGAGCGTCGAATGGCGGATGGCATCGACGATGCCGCGCTCCTCGCCAAAGTTCGGCAGCGTCACGATAATCCCGTCGATCTCATCGCGGTGCTTGCGAAACAGTGCCGCGCATCGCCGCGCTTCATCCGGCGTCTCCACCGCGCCGAACTTCGACTGTTCCGGGGTAAGCGCAATCACCCGGATGCCGGCTTTCTCCAGCACCCCAATCATCGCCTCGCGGCCTTCCTTGGCGAGATGATCGGGAAAGAACCCGCGATTTCCTACAATCAGAGCAAATGTCAGTTGTTTCGGCATAACCGGGACCACATCCTTCTCTCAAGAAAACTCAATCAATGGCATTCGAACTGGAGCGTCGCGGCCACAACGTTAACGGCGCGGCCAGAACTTGATGGTGTAGAAGCCGCCGGAGATCCCCAGCAGCGCGCCCCACCAGATGGGAGCGTGCAGTTGGGAAAGTGCGGGAGGATGGGGCAACGGATGACCAAGCTCCCAGAGCCCGGCTGCAAGTATGACGATGCCATACGCCAGCAGCATGAGCCCGGCGAAGAACCAGATCGACATTGTTGCGCGCATCGCTGCCTCCTTTACCAGAAGATGATGTTGAGCACGACAAACACAACGAACACGACACAAGCCCAAACGATGGGCTTCTGATACCAATGGTCGTCATGCTCCTCGGGAATCGGTGAGGCGCCGTAGACGAGTCCGGCGAGTTCGGCAATCGGTCGCGGTTTTGTCATAAGGCTGATCACGACCGTCACACCGACGCAGACGATCCAGGACCACAATGCGCGATAGATGTTCTCCGCCATATCTTTGGCATCGGGTGAGAGCGCCACGTAGCGCAAGGCCGACGGATCTTGCTTCACCCACACGAAGAGTCCAACTGAGGTGAGAGTGCCTGCGAGCAGCCCCCAGAAGCCGCCTTGCTTAGTGGCGCGGGTCCACAGCATGCCCAGGATCACTGTGCCGAAGAGCGGGGCAATGAAGAATGAAAAGAGCGCCTGCACGTAATCCATGATGCTTGCCGCGTGCTGCACCAGGTACGCGGTGCCTATCGACACCAGCACGCCAATCAGCGTGGAAGCGCGGCCCATCTTTACGTAGTGACTGTCGCTCGCTTTCTTGTTGAAAAACGCGCCGTAGAGATCGTAGGTCCAGACCGTCGAGAAGGCACTGACATTACCCGCCATGCCGGACATAAAACCGGCGATGAGCGCCGTGACACCCAGCCCGAGCAGACCCGGACCGCAGTAATGCACCAGCATCAAAGGCAGCACTTCGTTGTAGCTGTGCATGTGGCTCGCGACCGCCTGCGACTCACCCACAAGGTGAAACGGCAGCACTGAAATTGCCAGCAATCCCGGAAGAATCACGATGAACGGCACCGCCATCTTGAATGCCGCGCCGATGATCGGAGCCATGCGCGCCGACCGGATGTTGTCGGCCGACAGCACGCGCTGGACAACCAGAAAGTCGGTAGTCCAGTAGCCGAAAGAAACGACAAAGCCCAGCCCGAAGACGATACCTGTCCAATGCACACCCATCGGATTTGTGCTGAAGTGACCCAGCCCACTCCACAGATGCACATAGTCCGTCCGGCCAAGGTTGGTCGTGATCTGGTGCCGCAGATTGGTCCAGCCGCCCACCTCGATCAAGCCAAGAATCGGCACAATCGCCGCGCCAACCCAGATCAGGATGAACTGCAGCACCTCATTGAAGATCGCAGAACGGAGGCCTCCGAGCATCACATACAGCGCGACCGTGATGGAGCTGACCCAGATCGAAAAGTGGAGGTCCCAGCCCAGCACGACCTTCATGACCAAGGCCATCGAATACATATTGATGCCGCTCATCAGCACCGTCATCGCGGCGAAGGTAACTGCGGAAAGCGCCCGGGTCGCTTCGCCGAAACGAAGCTGCAGATATCCCGGAACCGAGTGGGTCTTGGAGATGTAATAGAAGGGCATCATCACGATGCCCAGGAAAAGCATCGCCGGAATGGCGCCGATCCAATACCAGTGCGTCGCGAGAATGCCGTACTGGTAAGCGGCCGCTGCCCATCCCATCAGTTCCAGCGAGCCGAGATTGGCGGAGACGAAACTCAGGCCGGCGATCCACGCCGTCATCTCCCGTCCGGCCATAAAGAACTCCTCGCTCGTGTTTGAGGAGCCCTTTAGGTAAAAGCCGATGAAGATGACAATGCCAAAGTAAATTGCGATAACAAGGACATCGACGGAATCCAGCCGAGCCAGCGACTGGGTATCAAAAAATGCGCCGAGGAGTGAGAGTATTCGAAGCGGCATAACGCTCAAGACAGCTCAGTTTGTCTCCTGTCCATAGGTCTTTCCGGCGCCATGCTTGCGGAAGTAGTGGCGATCGAGCAGGTGCTGTGCGACGCCGGGACACGCCGCGTTAAGCGTAGCGGTGTAATACGCCATGCGCGCCACCGCCTCCAATACCACCGCGTTGTGTACGGCATCCGCGGGAGTCGCGCCCCAGCAGAACGGCGCGTGTCCGGCGACCAGCACCGCGGGCACTGCCAGCGGGTCGAGCTTTGTGAAACGCCGCACAATCGCCTGGCCGGTATTCAGCACATAGTCGGTATTCACCTCATCCGCTGTCAGCTCTTCTGTTACCGGCACCGGGCCATAGAAATAATCCGCATGTGTCGTGCCGTATGCCGGAATCTCCCGCCCCGCCTGCGCCCAGGCTGTGGCGAACTCGGAATGAGTGTGGACAACTCCCCCGATTTGCGGGAATTCACGGTACAGCAGGAGGTGTGTAGCCAGATCGGACGATGGCCGCAGCCCGCCCTCCACAACCCTCCCGTCCAGATCGGTCAGCACCATATCCGCCGGATGCAAGTCCTCGTATGGCACCCCGCTCGGCTTGATGGCAACAATGCCGCTCTCCCGATCGATACCGCTCGCATTTCCAAACGTGTACAGGATTAACCCTCGGCGAACCAGCTCGAGATTGGCCTCCAGCACTACAGAGCGGAGGTCTTCCAGGCGCATAAAGGTCCTTCTATGAAGATTGCGGTGCTTTCCGCTTGCGAACTCGCCGCGCCCGCCAGTATCGCACAAAGGAGCGGGTTTCTGGAAACGTTTTCCGGGCCGGCCGTTTCTCCGTTTCCCCACATGCAAGCGCTTGCGGAACCTCTATACTCGTGCGCATGCAAAAGCGCTCGAAAACCTCGAAGCCGCGCGCCCGCATGGATATCCGCGACGTTGCGCAACGGGCCGGCGTTTCCATCTCCACTGTCTCCCGCGTCACCAACCGCAAGGGCAGCGTCAACCGCGAGATGACCGATCGCGTCTGGCGCGCGGTGCGCGAGCTCAACTACCAGCCCGATCCGCAGGCACGCGCGCTCGTCTCCGGCCGCAGTCACATCATCGGCCTCATGGTCACGGAGATCACCAACCCATTCTTTCCCGAGCTCATCCAGCGATTCGAGCAGCTCGCCGTCGAGAGCGGTTACGAAGTCCTTCTGGCCTCTACGCCCAACGACCCGGCCAGCATCGCCATGTCGGTACGCCGTATGCTGCAGCGCAAGGTCGATGGCGTGGCCGTGATGATGTTCGGGCGCGAGGCCCCGGTGCTCGAAGAGCTTGCATCCCACTCCGTACCGCTGGTGGTCATGGATGGTGCTCCGGCCTTTCCCAAGATCGACGCGGTGCGCGTCAACTACGACGAAGGCATTCGCCAGGCGGTTGCCCATCTGGTCGAGCTCGGACATCAAACCATCGCGTTCGTCAGCGGTCCGCTCGAGCAGGCCTCCGCACGTTTGCGGCTCCAAGCCTTCGAAAAGGCCATGCGCGCGCATCACCTCAAGGCCCAGCCAGAGCTCATGCCCGAATCTGATCACACGCTCGAAGGCGGCATGGCGGCCATGACCCAGCTTCTCGCGTTGTCGCATCCACCCACCGCGGTCGTCTGCTCCAACGACCTCACCGCGATTGGCGTGCTCCACCGCCTTTTTGAGGTTGGCAAGCAGGCTCCCGCCGATCTATCCGTCATTGGATTCGACGACGTTCATATCGCGCAGTTCATGTTGCCGCCGCTCACGACGGTTCGCATGTCCTGCGCCCAGATCGCGAAGGCCGCGTTCGCTACCCTGCGCCACCGCATCGAACCGGCTTCGACGCATCATGCCCCGCCCCTCATAACAACGAAGCTGATCCTTCGCCAAACCACGGGCGCGCCGTATGCGGAATCGATGCGCAGAAATCCGACCACGCGGAACTCATCGAGAAGGCCGGCAGGAAGGCCGCAATAAACGCAGGCCGCTGCACGAGATCTTGGCTGCCCCCAGGCAGCCATACACATTGATTTCAAAAATATTTAGAAGTAGAGCCTGTGTGAATACCCGCTTGATACCCCACGATTTTTGTGGATGTTCTCGCACGAAACAGCACTCTCTGGGACGATTCGGTCCGCATTGTGAATAGGTTTCAAATTGATCTGGAGGCATCAAGGATATGAACTCGAGCCTCGAGATCTGGCGAGAGCCAAACCCTGTCGCTTCCCTTTCCTACCTCTTTTCATGCCCAGGACCTTCTCCCGGCGCGACACGGCTTTATCTCGCAACTCCAGGCCGTGGCGGCTTTGCTAAGAGCAAGCGTAGACAGCGACTGCCCTGCTCTTAACGGTAAATGCCTGGGTACCACTCCGCGGAGGAATGGAAGCTCGTCCTCGCGGTTCCGGAGAAATATCTCTAGCCGGGCACAACGGAACCCGCGGATGATAGCGGTTACGTCCGCTTAAAGAGTGTCAGCACTGTATTCAAGGGGCGGCAATTGAGGACGTCGCCCTTCTCCACACCAGCTCGTCGAGCCTGCTCAATTCCGTAACGGATGGTTCGGTACTCGGGCGTACTGTGCGAGTCGGTGGATATGGAGATGAGGATGCCCGCTTCGCGAACGAGCCTTGCGTTCTCGGCGGAAATATCGAGACGGTCGGGGCTGCAGTTGAGCTCGAAAAAGCATTCGGTCTGCTTGGCGTGTTCGATGATCCGGTCGAAATCGAGCTCGTAGCCGGGACGCTTGAGCAGCAGCCGGCCAGTAGCATG